>NZ_PCYU01000012.1:0-53967 GCF_002553775.1 Lactobacillus sp. UMNPBX16 | reverse complement strand
AAGATTTGACAGTTTCAAATAGAGGGATTTTTTCCTCTATTTTTTTAGCTAATAATCGGAGATATTTACTACCAACTAATATTTGTAAAAGATAATGATTTGTGTAAAATAATATTTTACTTCTTAAATTGTTATTTTATTTTCTAAAATCAATTGCTACAATCTATTTATTAAGTTATTCACAAATTCACATTATTACTATACGATTTACTGCTTCAAGTGCAATACCAACATAAAATAGCTGCGTATACCTTTTGCAAATGCTGATGCAAAGCACTTGATTAAAAAAACTGACTTTTAATAAAAATATGTGAAAAGCACCACTATCTACTTTACTTATAATCAAACAGTGTTATAGTAATAGTGTAAAGAGAAAGTAAGTAAATAGAAAGAGGTTATTAAAATGCTAGAATCTAAAAAAGCTATTAAGATTATTTCAAGTTTGGTAATCGGTTTGAGTTTAGGCTGTGTTCTTACTCCTATTGCTCAAGCTACTTCATTTACTGCTCCTAAATTGGGTACTGCAACACAAGCTCCAACCAATCCTGCTATTAAAAAGGGTGATAAGATCTTTGTTGTTATTAAAGACACCAAAAATCAAAAAGTAGCTGTTTACAATAAAAATGCTGAAAAAACTAGCAAAAAAGTTGCAATGGGTTCTACTTATACTGTAAAAGACGTTAAGAAAGTTAATAAAAAGAAGATTGTCAGAATCAACAAGAGTCAATGGTTGAATATTAAAGACGTCGTTAAGAACTAAATAAAAGCAAATTTAATAACCGTTTTGAATACTTATTTTCTAAAAATACTTGGAGAGAATAAATAAGGACGAGGATGTTCAAATGAATGTCTTCGCCTTTTTTGATACAATATAGACGCCGCTTTAGCTCAATAGGTAGAGCACCGCCGTGGTAAGGAGGAGGTCCCCAGTTCAAACCTGGGAAGCGGCTTAGTTGTTGTTTTTGGCAAGAAAGGAAAAATTTTATGAAGCATGAACTTACAATGAATGAAATTGCTAAATTTCAAAAAGAATATGAGCAAAAACCACAAAATCGGGTTGCGGAATTGGCTGTTGTTAATAATGGTGTGGCTAAGGCTAGTTTGGATTCAGAAAAGGTTAGGAAATTGAACCGCACTTTTTCAATTGAAATCCCAACTGATAATGTTACTGATCAAAAGCAATCGGGTCGCTGCTGGCTATTTGCGGCCTTGAATACATTGCGTCATGGTTTTGCTAAGAAGTATAATGCTAAAAACTTTACTTTTTCACAAAATTATTTATTCTTCTGGGATCGAATTGAACGAGCAAATATTTTCTTTGATAATATTTTGAATACCGCAGATCGTCCACTTAGTGACAGAACAGTGCATACTTATATGCAGGGACCTGATACTGATGGTGGCCAATGGGCTATGGCTGTTTCTTTGATTAGGAAGTACGGCTTAGTGCCAACCTATGCTCAAGATGAAAGTTTCACTGCCAACAATACTGCTTTCTTCAATCGTATTTTGAATAATAAGTTGCGAGAAGATGGACTTGTGTTGCGTAAGTTAGCTCAAGCAGGTAAAAATGATGAAATTGAAGTTAAACGTCAAGAATTTTTGAGTGAGGTTTACCGTATGGCAGTAATTGCTTTCGGTCAACCAGTACAAAAATTTGACCTTGAGTTTAAGGATGATGAAGGTAAGTATCATTTTGATGGTGATCTTACTCCACTTGATTTCTTTCACGACTACTTTACTGATGACTTGGATGACTATATTGTTTTGTTCAATGCACCAGATCATGAATTTGATAAGCTGTATGCTTTGCCATTTGAAGACAATGTAGAGGGCGGAAGTCCAGTTCATTTCTTAAACACTAAAATTGAAAATCTTAAAGAAGCTGCGATTAAGCAACTTGAAGCAGGCGAAACTTTTTGGTTTGGTTGTGATGTAGGTAAAGATAGCGATCGTCAAAAGGGAATTTTAGCTCATAACCTCTATCAAACTGATACTATTTTTAATATTGAAACTAAGTTAAGCAAAAAAGAGAGACTGGAAACTGGTGCTTCGGGTTCAACTCATGCCATGACGATGGTTGGTGTGGATGTTGTTAATGGAAAGCCACGTCAATGGAAAATTGAAAACTCATGGGGAAGCAAGGTCGGTGAAAAAGGCTACTTTGTGATGGATGATAACTGGTTTGATGAATATCTCTTCAAAGTAGTTGTTAAAAAACAATATGTACCGGAAAAACTGGTTAAGATTTGGGAAGGCAAAGCAACGCCGGTAGAAGCATGGGACTCAATGGCATAATGGAAATTAAACAAGTTATCGATTTTACTCAAACACACTTAAAGAATGAAAAAACGGGTCATGATTTTTATCATGGCGAACGGGTAGCTAATTTGGCTAGTCAAATGTATTTAGCAGATCATGCTGATGCTCATGAAGATAGCCGGGTAGTTGCTATTATTAAAACAGCAGGTTATTTGCATGACACGATTGATGAAAAAATCTGTGCTGACCCACAAAAGGTGATTGATGAAATTGAAGAGTTATTGCCGCAAGTAGGGTTTAATGAACTAGAGGCATGGGATATTTTATTCACCATTCAACACATGTCATTTTCAGCTAATATTGAGCATCACTATCATTTGCCTTTATCTGGACAATATGTGCAAGATGCTGATCGTCTAGAAAGTTTGGGTGCGATTGGAATTGCCCGTGCCTTTACGTATGGTGGTAAACATGGCAATAAGATTTACGATCCAGAGATTAAGCCAGCCGTTTTAACTAGTCATGATCAATATCGTAACCATGTCGAAACCACAATCAACCACTTTTATGAGAAACTTTTTCATTTAGAAGATTTAATGAATACTCCTGCTGCTAAAAAAGAAGCGGAAAGACGAACTGCATACATGCGCGACTTTGTACGTGAATTTATGCAAGAATGGAATGTTTAGAATAATTTAATTTTGAATAAACCTTGATACATCAGCATTGAGGCTTATTTTTTAAATAAATTAAAAATAATATTAAAAAAAACTTGCAAAGCAAAAAATATTTAGCTATACTTATAAACAACTTAAAGAGTTCTATTATTTTTCTCATAAATGAGAGGAGCAATGTGTATGAAGTTTACCAAATTATTTGCTGCAGGAGCAACCGTTTTAATTGCCGGTTCAACGCTGGCAGCATGTGGTAGTAATTCTAATTCGTCAAGTTCATCAGCTAAGAAAACAATTAATTGGATGGATTCGGCTGAAATTCCAACGATGGACATTTCTAAGGCAACAGACGCTACCAGTTTTAACCAATTGGGTAACGTTGAAGAAGGTTTATACCGTTTAGGTAAGAATTCTAAAGTTGAGAATGCTTTGGCAACAGATACCAAGGTTTCAAAAGATGGTAAGACCTGGACTTTCACCTTGCGTGATTCTAAGTGGTCTAATGGTGATAAGTTAACGGCTAAAGACTTTGTTTACTCATGGCGCAGAACCGTTAATCCAAAGACGGCTTCACAATATGCTTACCTCTTCGAAGGAATTCATAATGCCACTCAGATTTCTGCAGGTAAGGCACCAGTTAATAGTTTGGGAGTAAAAGCCGAAGGCGATAATAAATTAGTTGTTACTTTGGACAAACGAATTCCATACTTTAAATTATTGATGGGATTTCCATTGTTCTTCCCACAAAACCAAAAGGTAGTTGAAGCTAATGGCTCTAAGTATGGTACTTCATCTAAGACTACAGCCTTCAACGGACCTTTTGTACAAAAGGGCTGGACTGGTTCTAACCTTTCTTGGAAGCTTGTGAAAAACAAGAATTACTGGGACAAGAAGAATGTTAAGCTTGATGCCATTAATTACAGCGTGCAAAAGACACCATCAACAGCTTACAACTTGTACCAGTCAAATAAGCTTGATGCTACTATTTTAGATTCACAACAAACTAAGAACTTAAAACATCAAAAGGGTTACACTTTGCGTGATACTGCAGCAACCTTCTATTTGCAATTTAACCAAAAGAAGAAGATTTTCCAAAATGCTGACTTGCGTAGAGCAATCTCAATGTCAATCAATAGAAAGGCACTGGGAAGTGCTTTAGGTGGTGCTAATACCCCAGCAACCAGTTTAACTTCAAAGGGTGTAGTTAACCACGATGGCAAGGACTGGTCAGAAGTTGTTGGTGATAAGAAGAACGCCGCATATAACCCAACTGAAGCTAAGAAACTTTACAAGAAGGCTTTGAAGGAATTAGGCGTTAAGAACGTTTCATTTACAATCTTGTCTGATGATACTGATTCAGGTCAAAAGACGACTGAAACACTTCAAAGTCAATTAGAAGAAAACTTGAAGGGCATGAAGGTTTCAGTAGCTAACGTACCATTCAAGACTCGTTTGAACCGTTCAACTAGTGGTAACTTCGATGTTGTTGTTTCAGGTTGGTCAGCTGACTTTGCCGATCCAATTTCATTCGTTGACTTGTTTACTAGCAAGAATGCACAAAATAACGGTAAGTGGAGTAACTCCCAATACGACAAGTTGATCGCTGATTCTAAGACTACAGCAGATACAACTAAGCGTTGGGATGACCTTGAAAAAGCAGAAAAGATCTTGCTTAGCGATGAAGGAATCGCCCCACTTTACTACAAGACTGAAGCTTGGTTAGTTCGTCCAGACATTAAGGGCATTGTCTACAATGGCGCTGGCTTAAACTACAACTTCAAGAATACTTATGTAGCAAATTAATTAAAAAATCAGGAGGACATAGTAATGATTATTATTTCAGCAATTATTATTTTACAAACAAGACATAAAAATAATCTCTCTTCACTTGTAATTGCGTAATAATAGTCTAGCTATGATTTGATGAATAGATAGAAGGAGCAACCATGTGAAGGTTGCTCCTTTTTTGTAATAAAAAAGAATGAGGATCAAAATGAAAAAGTGGAAAAAGTATTTTAGTGCAAGTTTATTAACCGTCGTATCAGCTGCAACTTTGGCAGCCTGTTCAAATAAAAGTTCGTCATCTGGTACCAAGCAAACCTTGAATTGGATGACTAAATCAGAATTACAAACTTTAGATTTGTCCAAGGTGACTGATGCAACTAGTTTAGATCAAATTAATAATTCGATGGAAGGACTCTATCGTTTAGGTAAAAATTCTAAGGTGGAAAATGCTTTAGCAACCAAGACTGAAGTTTCAAAAGATGGTAAAGTGTGGCATTTTACTTTGAGAAAGAATGCCAAATGGTCTAACGGTGATCCAGTTACTGCTAAAGATTTCGTCTATTCATGGCGTAGGACTGTTGATCCAAATACTGCCTCACAATATGCTTATCTTTTCTCAGGAGTAAAGAATGCAGATGATGTTGTGGCAGGAAAGAAGAAGGTTGAAACACTCGGTGTTAAAGCAGATGATAACCAACATTTAACCGTTACTTTGGATAAAAGAATTCCATACTTTAAGTTATTGATGGGCTTCGGAGTTTTCTTCCCACAAAATGAACATGCTGTTGAAAAATATGGCAAAAACTATGGTACCTCATCTAAAACAATGGTTTATAACGGACCATTTGTCTCAAAAGGCTGGACCGGTTCAAACTTGTCTTGGAAGCTAGTTAAGAATAAGGACTACTGGGACAAGAGCAAGGTAAAACTAAGCAAGATTAATTACAGCGTGCAAAAGACACCATCAACCGACTACAACTTGTATCAATCTGGAAAATTAGATGTAGCATTATTGGCACCACAAGCTACAAAACAATTGAAGAACCAGAGTGGTTATACAATTAGACCAGCTTCTTCAACACAATATTTACAATTAAACGAAAAGAACAAGCTTTTCCAAAATACTGACTTCCGCCGTGCACTTTCATTATCAGTTAATCGTAAAGCATTAGCTTCAGCTGTAGGTGGTGCTAACAAGCCAGTCACTACCTTTTCGCCAAATAGTATGACTGAAGTAAATGGCAAAGATTATACTGAATTAGTCAAAACTGCTGAAACTGATAAGTTAATGACATATAACCCTACTTTAGCTAAAAGTTATTGGAAGAAAGCACAAAAGGCTTTAGGACAGAGCAAAGTTAACTTCACTTTGCTAACCTATGACGATGATGATGCCAAAAAAGCAGGTGAATACTTGCAAAGTACTATTGAGTCAAACTTGAAAGGCGTTAATGTCAGAGTAAATAGTTTACCTAAAAAGACTGCCTTAGTTCGTAGCCAAAATGGCAACTTTGATGCTTTATTGATGGGTTGGCAAGCTGACTTTACTGATCCAATCTCATTCCTTGACTTGAACACCTCAAATGCTTCATACAACTGGGGTAAGTGGGCTAATAAGGAATATGATAAGTATGTAGCAGCTTCTAAAACTACTGGAAACGAAAATACTCGTTTTGAAGATTTAGCTAAGGCTGAACGTGTATTGTTAACTGAGCAAGGCGTAGTACCACTTTACCAGCCAGCAGAAGCTTGGATGGTTCGTCCAACTGTCAAGGGCGTTGTATATAATGGTGCTGGAGCTAACTATAACTTCAAATATGCTTATGTTGAAAAGTAGACTAAAATCCTAAATATCTAAATAATAGAACTTATAACAATAAACAACTCCTCTATGTAATCAAAAAGTAGACCGAAAAAATCGGTCTGCTTTTTGATTTTCGCTTGAAAAAAGCAAGTTAGGCTAGTAAAGTAAAACTAATAATTTTTTGAATGAGAAAAGGAGAGCTTAAATGTCAAATTGGGATACAAAATTCGCTAAAAAAGGTTTAACGTTTGATGATGTTTTATTAATTCCAGCAGAAAGTCATGTTTTGCCAAACGAAGTTGATTTGAGTACGACTTTGGCGGATAACATTAAATTAAATATTCCATTGATCAGTGCAGGGATGGATACTGTAACTGAAGGTGCAATGGCAATTGCAATGGCTCTCCAAGGTGGGCTAGGCGTTGTGCACAAGAATATGTCAATTCAAGCGCAAGCTGGTGAAGTAGCCAACGTAAAGAGCGTAGTTGTGCCAACTAGTGCTGCAAAGGCCGCAACTGATGATCAAAATCATCTGCTCTGTGCTGCAGCAGTTGGTGTAACCAGTGATACTTTTGAAAGAGCAGAAGCATTGCTTGAAGCTGGTGCTGATGCGATCGTTATCGATACTGCTCATGGTCACTCAGCTGGGGTATTGCGCAAGATCAAAGAAATCCGCGATCATTTTCCAGAAGCAACTTTGATTGCTGGTAATGTTGCGACTGGGGATGCAACTAGAGCACTGTTTGATGCTGGTGTTGATGTCGTCAAAGTTGGTATTGGCCCTGGATCAATTTGTACTACTAGAGTTGTTGCTGGTGTTGGTGTGCCACAAATCACGGCTATTTATGATGCTGCTACAGCTGCACGTGAATATCACAAGCCAATCATTGCAGATGGTGGAATTAAATATTCAGGTGATGTTGTTAAAGCTTTAGCAGCGGGTGGCAATGCTGTCATGCTTGGCTCAATGCTATCAGGTACTACTGAAGCACCTGGCGAAATTTTTGAAGATAATGGCAAGAAGTATAAGCGCTATCGCGGAATGGGGTCTGTTGGTGCGATGGCCCAAGCACACGGTTCAAGTGACCGTTACTTCCAAGGTGGCGTAAACGAAGCTAATAAACTAGTTCCAGAGGGTGTTGAAGCCCGAGTAGAATACAAGGGCGATGTTTCTGATGTAGTCTTTCAAATTGATGGCGGATTACGTTCAGGTATGGGATATTGTGGTGCTGCAAATATTCCGGAATTAATTGATAAAGCTCAATTTGTTCAAATTACTAATGCAGGTTTACGTGAGTCACATCCACATGATGTTCAAATGACCAAAGCTGCTCCAAACTATAAGTAAAGCAAAATAGATATAATAAAAGTTAAAAATAAGAGAGAAAGCAAAATCTCTCTCTTATTTTTTTAATTTTTTGGAAATTTTCACTAGATATATTTATTTCTTTTGGTATAATTAAAACAACATTAAAAAGTAAATGAAAGCATAAAATAAAATGAGGGAGCAATTAATATGGCTAGATACCTATTAAAACGTATATTTTATATGATCCTCACTTTGCTTATCGTGGCTACGGTAACTTTTTTCTTAATGAAATTGATGCCGGGTTCACCTTATGCTAATGAAGCAAAGATGACGCTAACTCAGCGGCAAATTATGGATCAACAGTATGGTTTAAATAAACCTATCTGGCAACAATATTTGATTTATATTGCGGGGATGCTTCATGGTGATTTTGGGACATCCTTCCAATATAGTAACCAACCGGTAGCTTCATTAATTGGGGCGCGTTTGGGTGCGTCAGTACAATTAGGTTTACAAGCATTAATTTTGGGAGTTGTCCTTGGCGTAATCGCTGGGGCAATTGCTGCTATGAGACAGGGTACTTGGGTTGACTCAACTGCTACTGTAATTTCTATTTTGGGTAAATCAGTTCCTAACTTTGTTTTAGCAGTTTTGCTTCAATACTACATCGGTTTAAAGCTAGGTTGGTTCCCAATTGCTGGTTGGGGGCAATTTTCTCAAACGATTATGCCAACGATTGCTTTGGCAGTTGGACCATTTGCGGAAACAGCTCGGTTTATCCGAACCAGTATGGTTGATACCTTAAGTAGTGACTATATTGAGTTAGGTAAGGCCAAGGGATTGAGCAGAATGGAAGTTATTAGAAAACACGCAATGCGTAATTCAATGATTCCATTAGTAACTCTGATTGGTCCTTATGCTGTAGCCTTGATGACTGGTTCAATGGTTATTGAAAATATCTTTAACGTTCCTGGGATTGGTGAACAATTTGTTAAGTCGATTTTGACTAACGACTATCCAACAATCATGGGAATTACGATGGTTTACTGTATTGGATTAGTAGTAATTCTGTTGATTACTGATATTGTTTATGGATTAATTGATCCAAGAATTAGATTAGATGAAAGCGAGGCCTAGAAGACAATATGACTGAAGAAAAATTAAACCTTCCTGCAGATGCCTTTGAACCCTTACCAAAAGATGAAGCACAGGATAACGAAAACATTGCAGGTCCATCTTTATCGTTTGCACAAAATGTTTGGCTTCGCTTCAAGCAGAGAAAAGCAGCTATTATTTCTGCAATTATTGTTATTTTGATGATTGTAGTAGCTTTTGGTTCAACCCCATTCATCAATAAATCTACTTTAGTTAAATCGCACCCACAATATGCCAATTTGCCTGCTAAAGTGCCAGGAATGAGCGCAATTAACGGGTTGAACGGTAAGATTAAGCAAAATGGCAAGTGGGTTGATGCTTATGCTCAAAATGGTGTGCCTAAAGATAAGTACTTCATCGCAGGTACCGATTATTTAGGCAGATCTTTGGGGCAGAGAATTATCTATGGTACAAAGATTTCATTGATCGTCGCTTTAGTTGCAGCTTTCTTTGATTTAACTATCGGAGTCGCGTACGGAATAGTGTCCGGCTGGAAAGGCGGGGGAGTCGATAACGTGATGCAGCGGATTATTGAAATTATCTCTTCCGTGCCTAATTTAATCATTGTAGTTTTGATGTTGGTGGTATTAAAACCAGGTATTAAGTCAATTATCTTGGCAATTGCTATTTCAAGTTGGACGACAATGGCACGGCAAGTTAGAGCAGAAACTCTGAGTTTGAAAAATGAAGAATATGTTTTGGCAGCTAGATCATTAGGTGAATCACCTTGGAAAATTGCTTGGAAACACTTAGTGCCAAACCTTTCAAGCATCATCATTATTCAAACAATGTACACTATTCCAACTGCCATCTTCTTCGAAGCCTTCTTAAGTTTCATCGGAATCGGTATTTCAGCCCCAGAAACTTCACTAGGTGTACTTTTGAACGAAGGACAAAAGAATTTTCAATTCTTGCCATATCAGATGTGGTATCCAGCAATCGTATTGTGTGTGTTGATGATTGCCTTTAACTTATTAGGTGATGGTTTGCGTGATGCCTTCGATCCACGGGGACAAAGATAGAAAGGATTAACCTAAATGCCAGAAGAAAGAGTTTTAGATGTTAAAAATTTAAAAATTGATTTCCACACTTATGCTGGTGAGGTTAAAGCTATTCGTAACGTTTCCTTTCACCTAAATAAGGGAGAGACGCTCGCAATTGTAGGAGAATCAGGTTCAGGTAAGTCGGTTACTACCAGAAGTATTATCGGTCTGTTAGCACGAAATGCTCAGATTGAAGACGGCGAGATTGATTTTCACGGTAAAAATCTGCTTGACTTATCAGAAAAAGAAATGCAGAAAATTCGTGGTAACGAAATTTCGATGATTTTCCAGGATCCAATGACTTCGCTTGACCCAACTATGAAGATTGGGCAGCAAATTGCGGAGCCATTAATCAAACATAAGGGTGCCTCTAAGAAAGAAGCTTGGGCTAAAGCCTTGGAAATGATGAAGGCCGTGGGAATCCCAAATGCAGAAGAACGAATTAATCAATATCCTCACCAGTTTTCAGGTGGGATGAGACAAAGAATCGTGATTGCGATTGCTTTAATTTGTGAGCCAGAGATTTTGCTGGCTGATGAACCAACTACAGCTCTAGACGTGACTGTCCAAGCTGAAATCTTGGACTTGATGAAAGACTTGCAAAAGCGGGTTAAGACCTCAATTATTTTCATTACGCACGACTTGGGCGTGGTGGCCGGTATGGCAGATAGAGTAGCTGTAATGTACGCTGGTGAATTCTTAGAATTCGGTGGTGTTGATGAAATTTTTTATGATCCACAGCATCCATATACTTGGGGCTTAATCAATTCAATGCCTACTTTAAACAGTGATACTTTGGAGTCGATTCCAGGTACGCCTCCTAACTTGCTTGATCCGCCCAAGGGTGATCCTTTTGCACCAAGAAATAAGTATGCCATGAAGATTGATGTGGAAAGAAAGCCACCATTTTTCAAGGTAACTGATACTCACTATGCTGCAACCTGGCTTTTAGCACCAGGTGCACCTAAAGTGGAACCACCAGCTGAAATTACACGTCGCTGGAAAAAATATAACTTGATGAAACAAGAAGATAAACTGCCAGAGGTTAACTAGTCGCGGTAAAGGAGATTTTTATGCCAGAAAAAAAGAAAATTTTGGAAGTAAAACATCTAAAACAATACTTTAAAAATGGTCGTAATGTCACCAAGGCTGTTGACGATGTAAGCTTTAATATCTATGAAGGTGAAACTTTCGGCTTGGTAGGTGAATCTGGTTCTGGTAAGACAACTACTGGGCGCTCAATTTTGCAATTGTATAAGCCAACTAGTGGCGAAGTGATTTTTGAAGGCAAAAATGTAGCAGATTTAAAAAGTCGTGCAGACAAACTAGCTTTTACACGGGATGCACAAATGATCTTTCAAGATCCTTATGCTTCACTTAATCCTAGAATGACTGTTGAGGACATTATTGCTGAAGGATTAGATATTCACCATTTGGTTAAAAATAAAGATGAACGAACTGAGAGAGTAGAGGAATTATTGGAAACTGTTGGCTTAAATGCAAGTCATGCTAGCCGTTTTCCACATGAATTCTCAGGTGGTCAGCGTCAAAGAATCGGGATTGCTCGCGCCTTAGCCGTAGAGCCAAAATTTATTGTTGCAGACGAACCTATTTCAGCTCTAGACGTATCAATTCAAGCTCAAGTAGTTAACTTGATGATTGAATTACAGAAAAAGCGTGGTTTAACTTACTTGTTCATTGCCCACGATTTATCAATGGTTAAGTTTATTTCTGACCGAATTGGTGTAATGCACTACGGTAAACTACTGGAAGTAGGTCCAGCCGATGACGTCTATGATCGACCACTTCATGATTACACGAAGAGTTTGATTTCTGCAGTGCCAATTCCTGATCCAGAAGTTGAGCGGAGCCGGACAAGGATTCCTTATGACGCTCAAAAAGAAGAAATGGACGGAAAACAACGCTCAATGCATGAAATTCGTCCAGGACACTTCGTACGCTGCTCTGACGATGAAGTCAAGCATTACGAAGAAGTAGCGGCAAGCTACGAAAATTAGATACCAAATCTAATGCAACTCTCTCTATATTAATATTATATTTATGCTAAAAAGGCGATCCGATATGGATCGCCTTTTTATATGATCATTGCTCGTTAAGCTAATGAATCCCATGCTGGTAGGTCAGTGATTGGACCTTCAGCGAGCTTCTTTTGGTTTTCAGTTAAGTACTTCTTGTGGACTACAACTTCGTAAACATAGTCCTTAAACCATTCATTATTCATGACGTAGAAGCCTTTAACACCAGATTTATCGCCCCATGAGTTCTCAACTTTCCATTGACGAACTTCGCCGTTGTCTTCATCAACACCAACTAAAGTCATGGCATGTGACACTTGACCGACGCCGGTCTTTAATCTGTCTGCTTTAGACATTTTAAGGTCAACGCCGAATAAGTCATCTAACTTGTATAAATTAGTGTCAAGGTAACCAGTCTTACGGTCCATTTGACGTAAAACATCGTTACCAAACCAAACAGCTTCGCCGTCTTTTAATTGAGCGATAGCAGCGCTGGACAAGTATTCCATTGGTACATTCAAAAGCTTAATTCTCAGTGAACCTTCAATGTTGTCTTCAGCTGGTAGACCATAAAGCTTGTTATAGTCATGGTCTGGAGCATTGGTTAAAACAACATAATCATCAAAATCGACATCGCCCATGTACTTATGCAAGAATTCAAGTGGAGTAAGGTTCTTTTCTAAATGATATTTCTTATCATCATCACGATATTCAAGATCGAAAGTCTTAGGTGGTTCACCTACTGCGATAGCAGTCATTTGGTAAACTTCGCTTAAAAATTTTTCGCGAACCTTTTTAATTTCATCATCTTTGCCGTATTGCTTCAAGTGGCGCAATACTAAAGCATCCTTCTTTAACTTATCGCCTAAAGCAGTCGCAAAACCAGTAGTATCATTGGTGTTAAAAGTTTCTGGCATTGCATATGAAGGAACAACACCATATTTTTCAACTAAAGCGGCAGCCATTTGGAATTGTCCACCATCACTACCAGCAAAGTCTAAGTCAGCCTTAACTTGACGTGAATCAAGTGGCATATCAGCACTGTCTAAGATTCTGTTGTAGAACATGTTGGCACGTTCAATCTTGTCCCAGAAAAAGTTGTAAGCTTGTGAGAAAGTGAAATCTTTAGCCTTGTATTTTTTACCAAAAGCATGACGTAAAACGTTCAAAGTTGCGAACAACCAGCAACGACCTGAATGCTTTTGATTAGTAACGTTGTTGGTGTCAAGTTCGGTTGAGAATACTCTGGTTAATTGTCCTTGAACACGGTCGTTATAAGATGCTTCAAGCACACCACTGCGTTGAGCTGCACGAGCAACGACTTTATTTTCAGGTTTTTTATTAAATTCGGCAGAGAACTTTTCTAGTTCTTGCACAGTTAATTCATGAGCCATAAAAAATCTCCTTTTTAATTTTATAATTTTTTTCTAAACTAACTCTATTTTAAAGCAAAATACAAGCGGGTTCAATTAGAACTCGCTTGTAGAGAATTATTAATCCGTTAACTTATTAGACCTCTTGCATAAACCTAATAAATTAATCAATTTTTATAGAATTGCCATCATCGCCGGCAGTTTCCTTTGGCAAAGTGATGGTCAATACACCATTATCATACTTTGCATGAATCTCACTTGCAACTACATTTGGCAATCTGTAGCTTCTAGAAATACTGCCCTCACTTCTTTCCTTATGAATGATATTTCTATTTTTATCGCTAGTGTCCTTAAATGATTTTCTTGTGCCGCTGACATTTAACGTACCGTCATTATAGTTAACGTTGATATCCTGCTTATCCATGCCAGGCATGTCAATCTTAACTAGATAGTCCTTATCAGTTTCTGCAACATCAGATTGCATAATGTTTTCAATTTCATTATCGTCAAAGAAGTTTCTTGGAAAACCAAACCAATCATTCATTGCATCCATCATGTCGTTGCGCCGATTCATCATATCGTTTGCCATAAATAAAACTTCCTTTCATTTTTGTATTTGCTTAATTAGAATATAAGGAAAAGATCAACTCATTTCTTGATCTCTTTTCTCCTTACACTGTTTATTGTAGTCGCTTTTTATAGAAATGACACAAATTAGCACTCAAAAATGCATAGTGCTAATTTTAGACTGATAACGCTGCTACAATAACATTCTGAGATTGTAGATAATTATTACGTATAGAAAAATAAAGAAAGTTTGTGAAATAGAAATGGTATATTTTCAGAAAATGACTCCAGAAGGCTATCAACAAATTGAGGATGAAATTGCTCGATTAAAAAAAGATCGGCCACGTAGAATTAAAATTTTGCAGGCTGCACGAGCTTTAGGTGATCTTTCGGAAAATACTGAATATACTGAAGCAAAACGTGATCTAGGTCACTTACAAAGTCGTCTGCGTTACCTAGGCAAACAATTAAAGTATGCCGAAATTGTTAAAGCTGAAGATGATGGTAAGGTTGATCTAGGAAAGACCGTTGTGCTTAAGTTTGATGACGATGATGAAACAGAAGAATACAAAGTAGTTGGGCGAATGGAAGCGGATCTTGCTGCTGGCAAGGTTTCTTTTGATTCTCCATTGGGTCAAGCAATCATGAAAAAGGAGGCTGGTACAACAGCAACGGTGGCTGCACCAGCAGGTGAATATCAAGTAACGATTGTGGAAGTTAAATAAGTTGAGAACTATAATAAACTGTCTTTTTCTGGTATAATATGGGTTTTGTAGGATACAATTCAGAGTAGGAGTGAAGAATTTGAATACGCCACAATCAAGAGAGGGTAATGTGATCCGCTATGCCGTTTATTTAGCTGGCTATGTCGCTGTGTTTGCAGTAGTAAAGCTAGTTACTAGAAAATCTCCGGTTCATATTTGGGATTTGATTTTATTCGGCTTAGTTGCAGCCATGATTCTGTTGTTTTATGTTTATCGTTTCAATCGAGAGCAACGCTTTTTTGCCCGTGATTTTAAACTTCCATGGTTGGGCAGTTTGTCAACTGTTGTTCTATTAACATTAGTGATTACAGTTACACAGATTTCGATTTCATACTTACAATCATATGGCAGGATTAGTCATTATGATTTCCAATTGATATATGCCAAAAGTGAATCAGTTAACATGTTTTGGTTTTTAATCGTTGTCCAAGGAATTGTATTACCAATCCTACAAGAATTTTTGGCGACTGGCTTTTTGTTCAATTATGCTTTTCGGCGAAATACTAAGCAAGTTGCAATTATGGGGATCATTGTTTCAGGTCTGATTTATAGCTTACTGAACTTTCAAAATTCAGTAGTACTCTTTATTATTGATGCAATTTATGGCATGGTGTTTGCTTGGAGCTATATGTACACACAAACATTATTGATGCCAATTTACTTAGCTGTAGTTAGTGGCGTACTTACAGTGATTATGATTTAAAAACAAAAGGATGAGAAAAATTCTCATCCTTATTTTTGTATAAAAAAAGCGGATAGCGTGAATCGAACCCGCATCTACAGCTTGGGAAGCTGTCGTTCTACCATTTAACTATACCCGCAATATGTTTTTATTTTAGCATTTTTTCTATTTGAAGATCAACACTTTTACGATCAATTAAGCTGGTAAAATTTTGAAAAAGCCAGCGGCGTAGTTCGTTGGGCATAACAACTAGAGGCATTCTATTATGGATTGGCGCCATATCTTTGTTAGGCGCGGTAGTAACCATTGAAAAATAATCCTGATCATAAATACCTGCAATTAAGGTAAGTGGTTGATTAGTGCGGAAGGCGTAGCGATCATGGTATTTACGACCGTTTTCAGCAATATGGGTAGTTTTAGCGTATTCAAAGAATTTTTCGGTTAAGATTAAGCAACGTTGCTTGGCAAAGGATTTGTCCCACATTGAAGGCGCTGAATCATAAAATCGCTCAATTCTAGCGTTAAATAATGGCTTTTTTGGATCAACGGGACTTGGATAGCCCCATTTTTTGTTGCTTAATTGCAATTGACCATTTTGATAAAGCAAAACAGGTGCTACTTGGTTAGGAAAAATATCTTGTGCTTGAATGTCAAAATTTGGTGTAACTAAGGGCAGGTCAAGATCGCTTTTGAGATATTGTTGAATTTGTTTTAAATTAGGTAAACGAAACTGGTTGCACATACGCATTTCCTTTCTTTAGGGCTAGTTTAATCATAGCCTATTTTTTGTTAAAATTAGGTAATTAAACAATTAATATTAATAAAAAAATAAACTTAAAAATTAGAAAAGAGCAAAAAGATGGCGAAAGAAATTTTATTAACTGGTGACCGTCCTACTGGTAAGCTGCACATTGGTCACTATATCGGTTCATTAAAGAATAGAGTAAAATTACAAAATTCAGGTAAATATGATCCATATATTATGATTGCGGATACACAGGCTTTGACCGACAATGCTCGTAATCCGGAAAAAATTCGCAATAGTTTGATCCAAGTAGCTTTAGATTACTTAGCTGTTGGTATTGATCCAGCTAAATCAACTATTTATGTTCAATCACAAATTCCTGCTCTATTTGAATTGACTGCTTACTACATGGATTTAGTAACTGTGGCTCGGCTTGAAAGAAATCCAACTGTTAAGACAGAAATTAAGCAAAAAGATTTCAAAGACTCTATTCCAATTGGCTTTTTAAACTATCCAGTTTCTCAAGCTGCTGATATCACCGCTTTTAAAGCAACCGTTATTCCTGTTGGAGATGACCAGGAACCAATGTTGGAACAAACACGTGAAATCGTTAGGACTTTTAACCGTGTTTATAATTGTGATGTTTTGGTTGAACCTAAAGGTTATTTCCCACCTAAAGGTCAAGGACGTTTGCCAGGACTTGATGGTAATGCGAAGATGTCAAAGTCACTTGGCAATGCGATTTATCTTGCTGATGATGCAAAGACAGTTCAAAAGAAAGTTATGTCAATGTACACGGACCCTAACCATATTCACGTTGAAGACCCTGGTAAGGTTGAAGGTAACACTGTCTTTACATATCTTGATGTCTTCGATCCAGATAAGGACAAGGTGGCAGAACTTAAGGCAGAATACCAAAAGGGTGGCTTAGGTGACGTTAAGATTAAGCGTTACTTAAACAAGGTCCTTGAAGCAGAGCTTGCACCAATTCGTGAACGTCGCGAAAAGTTTGCTCAAGATGAAGATGCGGTTTATGAAATGCTTCTGGAAGGTTCAAAAAAGGCTAATAAAGTGGCTAATGCAACACTTGAACAAGTCCGTGACGCAATTGGTTTGAACTATTTCAAGAATAGATAAGGCTGAGGTAAAGTTATGCACGATCGAATTCCTTGGAAACAATATTTTATGATGCAGGCGCTAGTAATTGCGCAACGCTCTACTTGTAATCGCGCATTAGTTGGTAGCGTCTTAGTAAAAAATAATCGGATTATTGGCACTGGTTATAATGGTTCCGTTTCAGGACAACCGCATTGTGACGATGTGGGTCATCAAATGGTTGATGGTCACTGCGTTAGAACTATTCATTCAGAAATGAATGCGATCATTCAGTGTGCTAAGTTTGGTGTTTCTACAGAAAATACTGAGATTTATGTGACACATTTTCCTTGCTATAATTGCTGCAAATCCTTGTTGCAGGCAGGCGTGAAAAAAATTAACTATTATTTTGACTATCGCGATAATCCATTGGCGATGCAACTACTTCATGATAGCGAGGTGCCTTATGAACAGATTAAGATTAATCGCAAATACGTGGAAAGCTTGGCCCATAAACTTGAAGAAGACGAGAATTAATTTAATTTGGTTAATGGGACTAGTAACTGTATTTTTAATAACGACAGGATTTGTCCAGCCAAATATTGAAGATCATGCTCATATTTTAGATAAAGAAACTCGCACTTTGGTTACGGAAAAAAATAATCGCTATTTTCAGACTAAAGAACAACCGCAAATTGTCGTTATAACGGTTAAAAGGCTGAATAAGTTAACACCTAAGATGCTAGATCATTCTAAGCGAACGGTCTTTATTGTGGTAGGACAGAAAGGTAAAAAGCGTAATGTGCAAATTTATTCAACTAAAGATTTGCATAGTGCCTTCACCGAGGTCGCTCGGGGCAATATCTTGCGTGCTGAAGTAGATAAATTGCGTAGTCAAAATAATGCAACTTTTAACAAGGGAATTCGCTTCGTCTTTCGGGCATGTGCGACTAGAGTTGATCAACAATATCAATATGCACTTGATAAATATGATTTGACGCAAGCAGAACAAAATAAAGTCGCGCGTCCACATAGTGTAGCTTTACCAATCGCACTGGCACTGGCATTTTTAATTACGGGAATTACTTATTTCTTGCGTAGATTTAGTCATCGTGATCCAATTTCTAAGAAATAGTCGGCTTGACTTATTTGCATTTTGTCCTTACACTTTTTGTAGACATAATTAGCGAAAAACTGTTAGGTGAGACTCCTACGTGAACACACGCTATCGCCCAGAAACATCCAGAGATGCCAACGGGTTAAATAGGTGTCGTCGACTTAAGGCGAGATCCAGATAGCTAGCATGTGCTTACGTCACGTAGTGTTAAAACTGAACGACGAGTATGACAGAGCCTTGTTTGGCAAAAGTCACCTGCAGAAATTACAGGTGGCTTTTTTGTTTTGCTTGTCCCAATTAAAGAAGGGAGCAAATGATGTTAAAAGCAGCTAGCAAGAAGCGATCGAATATTGATATTCAGAGTATTCAACGTATTGCACGTGAATCGCGTAGCGAAACACTAGCCAGATTGCAGGCGAGTGCGGAAGGGCTTTCTACTAATAAGGCCGAAGAAAATAGAAGAGAATACGGTAAGAATGAGATTATTACTAATACCAATGCTTCTAAATGGCGTTTGCTTTGGGAATCGGTTGCGACACCATTTACGGTAGTGTTATTAGTATTAACTTTGCTAACGCTTTTTACCAGTTATATTTTGATACCACAAGGCAATAGTGACTCAATCACAATTATTGTGATGGTTATTATGTTAATTGTGTCAGTGCTGGTTAATTTTATTCAAAAGATTAAGATTGCTAGAGTAACAGATCAGTTGCTCAATCGGGTATCGGTTACTACGAATATTCGGCGTGATGGACACAATGTCGAGCTACCCACAGATGAAGTAGTGATTGGGGATGTAATTAATTTATCGGCCGGCGACATGATTCCAGCGGATATGAAATTGCTAACTAGCAAGGACCTCTTTTGTTCATCAAGTTACTTAGATGGTGACCCTGAACCAGCTGAAAAAGTAGCGAATGTAATAATTAAGCCGAGCATGAGCAATGATTATTTAAACTATCCTAACATCTTGTATGAAGGGACGACGATTGTGTCTGGCTCTGGAACCGGAATTGTTTTTGCTATCGGTAATCACACCGTTTTTGGTAAAGAAGTCCAAGCCATTTCACGTAAAAAAGTAAAAACTACATTGTTTGATCGTGAAATGAAACAACTAGCTAAGATCTTGATTGTCGCTACTGCAATTATCATCCCACTACTGTTTGTCATTAATGGCTTGACTAAAGGCGATTGGGGAGAAAGCTTAATTTTTGCTTTAGCTGCGGCTGTTGGCCTGACACCAGAGGTGCTGCCGATTATTGTTAACTCTAATTTGACTAAAGGCGCACTGGAAATGTCAAAAAGTGGTGCTGTAGTTAAGCAGATGAATGCAATTCAGAATTTAGGTTCTACCGATGTTTTTTGTATTGATAAAACAGGCACCTTAACGCAAAACCAAGTTGTGTTAGAGCGCCACTACGATTTAGATATGCAAGAAACGCCACAGATTCTGAAATTTTCATATCTGAATGCTTACTATCAAACTGGGGTCAAAGATTTAATTGACAAGGCAGTAATTGATGCCGCTGGTGATGAATTAGACGTAAATGAAATTCAACGTGACTACAACAAAATTGATGAAATTCCATTCGACTACACTAGAAAAAGAATGAGCGTTGTGGTCGTTGATAATGATGAACACCATGGACAGCACTTATTAGTAACTAAAGGCGCAGCAGAAGGGATGCTGGCTATTTCTAATAAGGTTGAACTCAACGGCAAAGTTGAAGATTTAACTTCTGAATGGAAAGAAAGAATTTTAAATCAGATCAATGAATTAAATGATGATGGCTTGCGAGTCCTGCTTGTCGGCTATAAGCTTAATCCTGCTCCAGTAGGTGAGTTTTCTGCCAAAGATGAGCATGATTTGACGATCATTGGCTATCTAGCATACTTGGATCCGCCTAAAGAGACTACCAAGGAAGCCTTAGAGGATTTAAAGAACGATAATGTCGACGTGAAAATTTTTACTGGTGATAACGAAGCAGTTACACGTGCGATCGCATTGCAGGTGGGTTTAAACGTCGATACGGTTTATGATGGAAAACAGATCGATGAAGCCAGTCCTGAAGAATTAAAAGAAATCGTGGAAAAATGTGATATTTTTGTTCATTTGACTCCAGAACTGCGGGTAAAGATTATTAACGCATTGAAGACCAACGGTCATACTGTCGGTTATATGGGCGATGGCAATAAAGACGCTTTAGCGATGAAAGTGGCGGATGTGACGGTAACTTCGAATAGCTCGGTTGATATCACTAAAGAATCTGCTGATATTATATTTGAACAAAAAGATTTGCAGCTGCTTGAAGAAATGATCATGGTCGGCAGAAAAGTCTTTTCTAATACGATGAAGTATATTAAAACATTCTTGGTTACCAATATGGGCAGTATTATCGCAATGGCTGTTTCTTCCTTACTGTTGCCGTTTTTGCCACTTTTACCATTGCAGGTTCTAATTTTAAATTTGCTTTTTAGTCTAAGTTGTTTAGTTATCCCCTTTGACAGTGTTTCAGAAAATTATGTCAAAAAACCGCAAAAGTGGTCAATCAGGATGTGGCCAAAATTTGTCTTAAACTTTGGTCCAATTCCGGCAATTGTTGACTTTATTGCGATGGCTTTAATGTTTTACGTAATTTGTCCTTACTTGGTTGGCTCTAATTACCACCACTGGGTCTTCATTTCTTTGTTCTATTCTGGAATTTTTGTGGAATCTCTGTGGACTAGGGTAATGATTATTCATACTTTAAGAGATGAGCGTTTTCCATTCTTTAAGCAACATGCAACCCCAATTGTCTTTTTAGTAACCTTTGGTTTGGCAATTTTAGGAACGATGTTGCCATCTTCGAGCATTGCTCCAAGTTTGGGCTTAATGCAGTTGCCATTTAGCTTTTGGGGTGTAGTCCTCTTGCTAGAAGTAATTTATGTTTTGTTGACAACTTTAGTAAAACATTTATATTTGAGAAAAGAAAAATTTTAAATTAAAAGGATCTAAGCTTGCTTTTCAGCTTAGATCCTTTTTGTATAATGATTTTAATGAAATACTATAAAATTATTTACAATTAGTAGTTACAGTACATCCATCAGTAGAAATAGTGTCATTGTTAGTAGGAACTTGTTTCCTAGCTAACTTTTGTAAATTAATTAATTCTTTCATGAGATTATACCTCCATAAAACATTAACCTCGTTTAATTAATAGGTTTGAATAAATAATAATATAAATAAAAATAAATGTAAATATGAAGTTTTATTTAAAATGATATGATATAATTATTGCAATAAAACTAAAATTGCGAGGAGGATGAACATGACATATGTAGATATGCTTAAAAGCAATAAGATGTTGTCGAGCTTAAATATAATATTAATGTCGGTAGTAGCAGTGTTTAGCTCGGCAAATAATTATATTACTATTCTATTGGTATCTGCATTACAACGAAAATCTAGTATAAGTTTTTTTTCGCTTGTGGGTTTCGAGGTCGTAATATGTATTATTTGCTATTCCTGTAGTAATTTTTCAGGGTACTTTATAGAAAAACAAATACAGGAATATTTATCTAATATTAGACTTAAGTTATTCAAAAGTACTTTTACTCAAAAAGATAGTGTAGATATTTCAGATTTACAAAATAATAGTATTAATAATTTGCAGCAGTTGGGGAAAGAATACTTTTTTTCTTTTTTTACTATACTTAGTGGAATGATTAATATTGTTATGATATTTTTTACTGTTTCAAGCATTAATATATGGCTTAGTCTTTTTATATTGATAACTGCGTCAACAACAGTTGCATCCTCTAAAATATTTAGTGATAAAATAGCGCAGGTTGTAAAAAATGAATCTTGTGCTAAAGGAGTACTGATAAAAGAAGTTGCAAACTGGATACCAACTTTAGCTTTGACAAGGGAATATAAAAAAGAAAAAGTGGTATATAAAAATATTCTTTATCAGAGTAGTAAGCTAGAGGACGCTAAAATAAGTAAATCTAAGATAACAGAAAGTAATAATTTTTTTATTGACAATATATCTAATATTGTCGAAACTATGTTATTAATTTTTGTTGCATATTTAATCTACAGAAATACTTTAAAAATAGGGGTATATGCTGCAGTAGGTAGCTTTTTGTATAGTACTTTAGGGTCCATAAAATCTATTAGCAGTAGCTTGAGTCAAATAAAGGGTTCTAGTTTTATTAGAAAAGAGATTAATCAGAAATTACAAGTTAATAAAGCACAAGAATATAAAAGTTTAAATGACTTCAATATTTTAAGATGTACGGATTTATCCGTACACTTTAAAAATGGAGAAACGATTAAATATCCTAATTTTAGTATAAAGAAAGGCGAAAAAGTACTTCTTGTAGGTGATTCAGGCGTAGGTAAAAGTACGTTGCTAAAGGTGATTCTAGGACTTGAGAAAAAGGCAACTGGTAATGTAGATTTCATTTCTTCAGCAGGTGAAAAATTCATTCCTAATTTAGATGAGATAGGATATATTAGTCAAACGTCTGTCCTTTTACCAGGATCAATTAGAGACAATATTACTATGTTTAGTCATGATAGAAATACAACTAATAAAACAAATGAGTATGTTAAAAAAATGTGCTTTTCTGTAGATATATCGTCATTTTCAGAAGGATTAGATACTCAAATTAAATCCAATGATGAAAATTGGTTATCTGGAGGGCAGAAACAAAAAATCATTTTAATACGAAATAGTATGTTTGATAGGCCTATCTTTTTGATAGATGAAGCAACAAGTGCTATTGATGAAGCTGCAAGGGTTCAGGTTATAAAGGAATTTTTAAATACAAGTGCAACAGTTTTATGGATAGAACATAACTTAAGTAAGAAAATTACAAATTTGTTTGATAGGCAGATTTATTTAAGAAAATAGGAGAGGAGTAAATTTCTTATGGTTGGGTTTGAAGTGCAAAAGCAAGGAAAATATGTCAATATACTTCCTGATAGAGTTAATAATAGTGATTTAGAAGTATTAACTAAGGAAATTAAAGAATGTGTAAGTTCAATAAAAGATATAAGCATGCCAAAATCAGGAGGTATGTATTATGGGCTAGCGGGCATTATTTACTCGCTGATTATGTATACTACTGTGTATAAAGATAAGAGTTTTAGCAGTGCTATCAGAACAATGCTGAATAATTTACAGTTTTATACTATCAATATTGATAATACTTTATTTTTGATTGATGGAACATTTCATAATGTGAACGTAAGTTTTCCTGATGGAAACTTAGGATTGATAAATGTTATTAAAATGGCAGAAGAGGCAAAGATATGTTTTCTATAAAAAACTTGCTTAAGTTAAATCCAATAAGATCAACTATCATTATAACTTCTTGTCTTATTTCATCGTTGTTAACAGTCTTTGTTCGTTATAATTTAACATGGCAAGCAGATCTTCTGAAAGAAAACAACATTCAAGGATTTTTATATCTGAGTTTGATTAGTCTGATAGCATATATATTAAGCTCAATACTAAGTAATTTTGGTAATTATTTTTTACTTACTAAAAGCGTTCAAGAATATTTGCATTCGATTAGAGGAGCAATGCTTAAGAGATATAGCAACAATATAGATTCGAGTAAAGTGCAAAATGATTTAATTAATAATCTGGAAACAGCGGGAAATCAATACTTATTTTTAGTAGCAGCTCTATTAGAATATATCTTTCTATTTATATTTTCTGTAGTAGCAATTTTATCACTTAATTGGATTATTGTATTGAGTACGTTGATCTTGGCCCTAATATTGTTAAAATTACCAGATATGTTTAAGAATGTTGTTGGAAAAACAAGCATTGCTAATTCAGAACAAACACAGAAATTTTTAGCAGATATTTCCAATTGGACAAGGGGTTTAGATGTGTTACACCGATTTAATTTACGTGATGTTTATTTGAGTAAATTAAATTCCGCTGGTACTAGTTATACTAAAGTCTACCTAAAAAACGTTAAAATTAATAAGAATGTCTCATTAATTGTTGTACTGAGTAATGTCATTGCCCAACTGCTAATTTCTGCCTTAACAGGGATGCTGATTTTGCATAATAAACTGAGTATTGGTGCTTTTTTCAGTATTGGGGGATTAATTGGCTATACGTTTAGTTATGTAGTAATAATCTCAAATGGACTTGTTCAGATGAAAAATGGCAAAGCCATAGTTGATCAGATTAATAGTCAATTAGAAGAACCACTCTTTCATGAAAAGGCAGAGAAAAATTATAAAGATGTAAAGTACTTGATTTCTAACTTGAGTAAAAATTTTTCTAGCATGACTAAGATAATATATCCGGATATTGAAATAAATCAGGGAGATAAAATCTTACTAACAGGACCTTCAGGAATAGGAAAAAGTACCCTATTTAAATTAATTTTGGGCGAATTAACTCCAACCAGTGGAAGTATAGTGGCTGTCGATAAGGATGGTCAGAAACATAAAATTATTCGTAACCAAATTGGGTATATTTCTCAAGAACCAGTACTGATGCCAGCTTCAATTATTGATAATATTACAATGTTTAATCCTAACATGAAGAAAAAGGCACTTAATATAATTGACAAAGTAAAGTTAAAAAAGGATATACTTAATTTTAAAGATGGAATAAATACCATAGTAACTACTGATAAAAGCAACATATCAGGTGGGCAAAAGCAAAAAATAGTTTTGGCTAGAACCCTATTATATAATAAACCACTGATTTTGGTAGATGAAGCAACAAGTGCAATTGATGCGCGTAATGCAAAAGAAATTTTAAGAACGGTGACAAAGGTTGACGCTACAGTTATTGTTATCGCACATAACTTGACTAATGATACGAGACGGCTTTTTGATAAAGAAATAAAATTAAGTGATCAAAACGTTTAAGAGAATAGCTACTTAAATTAAAAGGAATTCGTGGTTTTAGCCCAATTCCTTTTTTTGCATGTTAAAATAAAATAGATATTTTAGACGATTAAAGGAGTTTGATTAATCAATGGCTGATAAAGATACTTTTTATATTACAACCCCAATTTATTATCCATCTGGTCGTTTAACGATCGGAAATGCTTATACTACTATCGCAGCTGATACAATGGCTCGCTATAAGCGTAGTCAAGGCTATGATACTTTCTTTTTAACTGGTACTGATGAACATGGCTTGAAGATCGAACAAAAGGCTGAAGCACAAGGAATCAAGCCACAAGAGTTTGTTGATAAGATGGCTGCTTCTTACAAAAAATTATGGAAGAGCCTTAACATTTCTTATGACAAGTTTATTAGAACTACTGATGAACAACATGTTCAAGCTGTCCAAAAGATTTTTGAAAAGCTGTTAAAGAAAGGCGACATTTATTTAGGCGAATATACTGGCTGGTACTCAGT
This sequence comes from Lactobacillus sp. UMNPBX16, assembly GCF_002553775.1. NCBI lineage: Bacteria > Bacillati > Bacillota > Bacilli > Lactobacillales > Lactobacillaceae > Lactobacillus > Lactobacillus sp. UMNPBX16. The sequence continues at coordinate 28,166 of NZ_PCYU01000012.1, read as the reverse complement.
TGAAGATGAAGAATACTTTACTGAATCACAACTTGCTGAAGTTTACAAAGATGATGATGGTAATGTAATCGGCGGTAAGGCTCCAAGTGGTCATGAAGTACGTTTGGTTAAGGAACCATCCTACTTCTTCAAGATGAGCAAGTATGCTGACCGTTTGGTGGAATACTACAAGGAACATCCTGAATTTATTTTGCCTCATTCACGTGAAAAGGAGATGCTTAATAACTTTATTAAGCCAGGCTTGGAAGACTTGTCAGTTACTCGTACTACTGTTAACTGGGGCATTCCAGTTCCAAGCGATCCTAAGCACGTCGTTTATGTTTGGATCGATGCACTTTCAAACTATATTACCGCTTTGGGCTATGGCTCAGATGGTGATTCATTGTTTAAGAAATATTGGCCAGCAGATGTTCATTTGGTAGGTAAGGAAATCGTTCGTTTCCACACTATTTATTGGCCAATTATGTTAATGGCTCTTGATTTGCCACTTCCTAAGCACATTATCGGCCATGGTTGGGTATTAATGAAAAATGGCAAGATGTCTAAGTCAAAGGGAAATGCCGTTTATCCAGAATCATTGACTAGTCGTTATGGTGTTGATCCACTTCGCTATTACTTGATGCGTGCTCTTCCATTTGGCGATGACGGTATTTTTACACCAGAAGACTTTGTTGAAAGAATTAATTATGACTTGGCCAACGATTTGGGTAACTTACTTAACAGAACCGTGTCAATGATTAATCAATATCAAGCTGGTCATGTTGATGCAGTTCCTGTTGCTCAAGCTGAATTTGGCAAAGACTTGCAAGATACAGCTGCTAGTGTCATTAATGATTACAGAGAAAACATGAATTCACTTCACTTCTCTAAGGCATTAGACAATATTTGGAAGTTGGTTTCTCGTGCTAACAAGTATATTGATGAAACTACTCCATGGGCTTTGAACAAAGAAGGTAAAAAGGAAGAACTTAGCAAGGTCATGAGCAACTTGGCTGAAAGCTTGCGTTTAATTGCTATTATGATTGAACCAGTAATGACCGAAACTGCACCAATTATGTTCAAGCAACTTGGTTTAAATTGGGACAATGACGATGCTAAGCATTTAGCCTTTGGTGACTTTGAATGGGATGTTAAGGTAATTGAAAAGCCACAACCAATCTTCCCAAGACTTAAGATGGACGAAGAAGTTAAGTACATCAAGGATGAAATGGCTAAAGCTAAGCCAAAGAAGACCACTAGAAGTGAACAAAAGAAGGGTGACGAAATCACCATTGACGATTTTGACAAGGTTAAGATCCAAGTAGGCCAAATTTTGTCAGTTGAACCAGTTAAAGGCTCAAGCAAGTTGCTCATGTTCAAGCTGGACTTTGGTAATGGCAAGGAAACCCAAATTTTGAGTGGTATTCGCAAGTTTTATCCAGATGCAAGTGAGCTATTAGACAAAAAGGTTTTAGCTGTTACTAACTTAAAGCCACGTAAGATGCTGGGTCACCTTAGTGAAGGGATGCTCTTATCAAGTGAAAAGGATGGCAAAATTAAGTTAGCTCTTGTTGGTGATGAACATGCAGTTGGGGCTGAACTCGGCTAATGGAGATCATTGATAATCATACTCATTTGAATGACGAGCCGTTTCGCGGCAAGGAACAATATTATTTAGAACGAGCAAAAGCACTTGGTGTAACCAAGGTTATTTGCGCGGGACAAGATCCTGACTTTAATCAAAGAGCGGTTGACTTAGCACAAAGGTTTGATAATGTCTATGCGATGGTCGGTTACTGTCCCGATGTGGCTAAAGACTATGATCAACAGGCTGAAGATAAACTAATTGAACAATTGAAGCAGCCTAAGGTAGTTGCAATGGGCGAAATCGGGCTAGATTATTATTGGGATGAATCGCCGCGCGACGTACAGCGTAATGTTTTTGCGCGGCAAATTGAAGTAGCACATGACTTGAAGATGCCGGTTGATATCCATACTAGGGATGCATTTGGAGATTGTTATAACATCTTAAAAAATAGCAATCTGGAATATGGTGCTGTTTTGCATAGTTTTAACGGTGGTGTTGACTGGTTAAATAAGTTTTTGGATTTGAATGTTTACTTTTCATATTCAGGTGTTGTTTCTTTCACTAAGGCTACGGAAGTACACGAGAGTGCAAAAGCTGCGCCACTTGACCGAATTTTAGTTGAAACCGACGCGCCATATTTAACGCCTAAGCCATATCGTGGTCATCAAAATGAAACTGGCTACGTACGTTATGTGGCAGAAGCAATTGCTAAGTTGAAGGATATTCCACTAGAGAAAGTGGCGGATGCTACTTATAAGAACACAGTGAGAGTTTATGGGCTTAAATAAAAAGAATTTTGATGCGGTAATCGTTGTTGAGGGGAAAGACGATACCATCCGTTTAAAACAATTTTTCCCAGGAATCGAGACAATTGAGACTAATGGATCAGCCGTTTCAGATGAAGTATTGAAGCAAATCCAAAAATTAAGTGAGAGTCGGCAAATTATTGTCTTTACTGATCCTGACTTTAATGGCGAAAGAATCCGGCGCATTGTAACTAAAGCTGTTCCTGATGCAAAGCAAGCTTTTATTACCCGTAAGGAAGGCGAACCTCATAAAAAGGGGAGTCTAGGTGTAGAACATGCTTCAAAAGAAGCACTTGAGCATGCACTAAGTGATTTGCATGAGGTTGAACCGCAAAAAAGTGATTTAACTCCAGCAATTTATCGGCAATTAGGTTTAGCTGGTGGTAGCGGCTCACGAAAATTACGTGAACAAGTAGGCATTAAATTACGAGTTGGCTATGGCAATTCCAAGCAGTTTTATAATCGCTTGCATACTTTTGGCGTTTCATTAGCTGAATTAAAGGCAGCTGTCAAGGAGGTAGAAAATGACAAATAATATTCCAATTGGCTCTCCAGTTAGAACACAAGCAATTGTTAACCGTTACTTTGTCAAAGCTAAAAAGAACTTAGGGCAAAATTTCTTAGTTGATCAGACTGCTATTTTAGGTATTGTTGAAGCTGCTGGGATAAAAAAAGATGATCAAGTCATTGAAATTGGACCAGGTATTGGCTCTTTGACTGAGCAACTACTGTTGGCAGGCGCTAAAGTTTTTGCTTATGAAGTTGATGATAGCTTACCTACGATTTTACAGAATGAACTGCCTAAGAAAATTGATGATCAGCCTTTGGCTAGTCGCTTTAAGATTTTGCTTAAGGATGTAATAAAGGCTAATTTTAAAGAAGATATTGGTGACTTTTTTGACTTCACTAAACCGATCAAAGTTGTAGCCAATTTACCATACTACATTACGACACCGATTATTTTTGCTTTAGCTGAATCTGACTTGCACTTTACTTCGCTGACCTTGATGATGCAAAAAGAAGTGGCAGAGCGATTAGAAGCTCAACCAGGTAGCAAGGATTATGGCCCATTAACGATTTCTGTTCAAACAGAAATGAAAGTTAAGCTTGCTTTACAAGTGGGGCGTAATTCCTTTATGCCACGACCTAAAGTTGATTCTAGTGTAGTTGTTTTGACTCCGCTAAAAGAAAAGCCTGCTATTGAAGATCGCAAGCACTTTATTTGGGTTGTGAAAATGTGCTTTTCACAAAGAAGAAAGACACTGAACAATAACTTAAAGTCATTATTGCCAGATAAAACCAAACGAGATGAATTGATTACAGAATTAGGTGTAGAACCACGAATTCGGCCTGAAGACCTAACAATTGAACAATTCATTAAGATTGCTAAATTTATTCCTGCAAAGTAATGCCTAATATTGAATTTATTATATATTTGTGATATAATTTACGTAAAGGAGCTGTTGTTTAGTGCCAACATCAATTATCACAATTAAACATAAGTTGGATTCTCACTTAGGTGATGCTTTAACAGTAGTAGCTCAAGCGGGTCGTAAGAAAGTTACTAAGAGACGGGGGATTCTAAGAGAGACTTTCCCTGCAGTGTTTGTGGTTGATTTAGACCAACATCAAAATAATTTTAAACATGTTTCTTACAGTTATACCGATTTACTAACTAAGAATATTGCATTAGAGTTTGATGATGAAGCTGAAGAGGCTGAAGCTTAAACACAATTTTTGAAATTGTCACTAGCATTTATTTAAAATGTTAGTGCTTTTTTTTGCCCTTTAGAGTATATTAATTAAGTATAAAACAAACATTAGAAAGGAAATTTCATGAAACGTTCAGAAAGATTGGTGGACATGACCAAATATTTAATGGAGCGTCCCCATACTTTAATTGCACTACCATTCTTTGCTAAGCGTTACGGCGCTGCTAAGTCATCTATTTCAGAAGATTTAGCTATTTTGAAGCACACTCTTGCCAGCAATCAAGATGGTATTTTGGAGACTGTAGCCGGTGCAGCTGGTGGCGTGCGCTATATTCCATTTTTAGGTAAAAAACACGCGGAAGTATATTTGTCAGATTTATCAACTAGGATTGAGGATCCAAGTAGAATTTTAGCCGGTGGTTTTGTGTATCTGTCAGATATTTTAGGCAATACGCAAGATTTACGTAAAATTGGTGAATTAGTAGCTACTCATTATGCTTATGAAGAAATCGATGCTGTCATGACAGTTGAAACAAAAGGGATTGCTTTAGCCCAAGCAGTTGCTCGTTTTTTAGATGTACCATTTGTTACAGCTAGAAAGCGATCAAAGGTAACAGAAGGTGCTACTGTTTCTGTTAACTATATTTCTTCATCGTTGTCTCGAGTATCGAAGATGGAATTACCGACTCGTGCTCTTAAAAAAGAAGCTAAAGTTTTAATTGTCGATGATTTTATGAAGGGTGGCGGTACCCTAACCGGAATGGAAGAATTAGTTAAGGAATTCGATGGTACTATTGCCGGCGTTTGTGTACTCTGTGAAGCCGATTTTGACAAAGAAAAGCTGATTAAGAACTATCTTTCATTAATAAAAATTAGTGAAATTGATACTGCCCAAAAGCTGATTGTAGCAGAACCTGGTAACTTCTTAACTGAAACTGATTTTGACCGTTTCTAAAATGGTATACTAGAATCAAGTTTTGATTATTAAGAGGTTAATATTAATGGAAAAATATGTAGTCGTTCTTGCCGCAGGTAAGGGCACACGAATGAAGTCAAAGTTGTACAAGGTTTTACACAAAGTTTGTGGTAAAACCATGGTTGAGCATGTTGTTGATGCAGCTCAAGGCGTTAATCCTGCAGAAATCGTTACAATCGTTGGTACAGGTGCTGGCGATGTAGAAAAAGTACTGGCAGACAAGTCTAAGTTTGCTTTCCAAGAAAAGCAATTAGGTACTGGTGACGCCGTAATGACTGCGCGTGAAGAATTGGGTGACAAAGATGGTGCTACTTTAGTAGTTACTGGTGATACACCACTTTTCACAACTGATACATTTAATGAACTATTCAAGTATCATGCAGAAAAAGGCAATGCTGCAACTGTATTGACCGCGAAAGCTCCAAATCCATTTGGCTATGGTCGAATTATTCGTGATGATCAAGGCAATGTTTTACGAATTGTAGAACAAAAAGATGGTAAACCAGAAGAATTAAAAGTAAAAGAAATCAATACTGGTGTATTTTGCTTTGACAATAAAAAATTATTTGAAGCATTGAAGCACGTTAATAATGACAATGCTCAAGGTGAATATTACTTAACTGATGTTTTAGAAATCTTGCGCAATAGTGGTGAACGCGTTGGTGCTTACAAGATGCCTGACTTTAGTGAAAGCCTTGGCGTTAATGACCGTATTGCATTAGCTCAAGCTACTAAGACTATGCAAAGAAGAATTAATGAACAGCATATGCGTGATGGTGTTTCATTTATCGACCCTGATACTGCTTATATTGATGCAGATGTTAAGATTGGCAACGACACTGTAATTGAAGGTAATGTTGTGATTAAAGGAAACACCGAAATCGGTAGTGATTGCTACATTACTAGTGGTTCAAGAATCGTTGATTCTAAGATTGGTAATAATGTCACTGTTACTTCTTCAACTGTTGAAGAAGCTGAAATGGACGATAATACTGATATCGGTCCTAATTCACACCTTCGTCCTAAGGCAATTATTCGCAAAGGTGCACATATTGGTAACTTTGTGGAAATTAAGAAGGCTGAGATTGGTGAAAATACTAAAGTAGGTCACTTGACTTATGTTGGAGACGCTACCTTAGGTAAAGACATTAACATTGGCTGTGGTACGATCTTCTCTAATTACGATGGTGTAAAGAAGTTCCATACTAATGTTGGTGATCATGCCTTTATTGGCGCTGGCTCAACATTGATTGCTCCAATTAATGTTGCAGATCACGCCTTTATTGCAGCTGATACCACTGTTACTAAGGACGTTAATAAATATGACATGGCAATTGGCCGTGGCCGTCAAGTTAATAAGCCAGATTATTGGCATAAGCTTCCTCTTTCTCAAGATAAAGAATGGGATTAAGAATAAGGCACTAGTGTATCAAGCTAGTGCTTTTTTGTTAAGAATTGCTAAATACTTATTGCAAAATAATAATTGAGACCTACAATAAGGTGTACTAATAATAATTTTTACATGAGGTAGGTAATACTATGAAATTAAGTCATAAGTTAGTTATGGTTTCAGCAGCTGTTTTGATGGGTGTTAGCCCAGTATTAGGCATGGCAGAAAATACTGTATCTGTTCAAGCTGCTACTAAGAGTACTAATGGCGTACATAATACTTACGGTAAAAACAGCAAAGTTAAAGTAACTAAGACTATGAAGTTTGTCGACCGTAATGGTAAGAAAACTTCTAAGACTGCTCCTAAGGGTGGTAGCTACACTATTTGGAACGTCAAGAATATCGACGGTCAAGTTTACTACAGTATTCAAACTGATTTGAAGTACTGGATTCCTGCAACTGCAACTGAAGGTACAGTAACTTATAAGTCAGGCAATACTACTTATACTTTAAAGAGTGATGGCAAGAAGGTAACAACTTCTACTTCAACTAAGAAGGCTGTTAAGAAGACTAATTCAAATAAAAACACTAAAAAAGTAGTTAAAGAATCAACTAAGAAAACTGCCACTAAGACTACTAAAAAAAGCAACTCAGAAAAGACTACTAAGAAAACTTCATCAAAGAAGACGCCAGTGGCTAAGGCAGTTAAGATAACTACTAAGAATAAGGCTTACGTTTACGACAAGAATGGTAAGCGTGTAAAAAACTATTTAGGCACTAGTTACATTGGTAAAAAGATCACTGTTAAAGGTTTAGGTACTAAGACCATTAATGGTGTTAAGTATTATGCTTTGCAACCAAATCATTATTACATTAAAGCTTCAGATGTAACTGTTAAGTAATAATTGATAGGAAAAAGACACTTTTTCGTTATGAAAAGATGTCTTTTTCGTTTCTAAATTGGCAAAAAAATATTTTAGATCTACAATATATAAATGAACTTTAAGTTTAGTAAGAATGAGGTATTTATCGATGAAATTAAGTCATAAATTAGTTATGGTCTCAGCAGCTGCATTGATGAGTGTTGCTCCACTTTTGGGTACTGCAGAAAACGTCAACACTGTTCAAGCTGCTCCTAAGAAGACTACTTCAAAGAAGGCAGCAAGCAACAAGATCACTTTGGTACGTAATGCTTATGTGTACGATAAGAATGGTAAGCGTCTTGATAAGTACATGGGCAGTGCAAAATACACTACTATTGCTAAAGGCGTAACTGTTACTTCAACTGGCACTAAGACTATCAATGGTGTAAAGTACTACGATCTTGGCGGTGGTGCTTATATCAAGGCTGTTAACGTAGATGGTAAAGCTGCGTCATCAACTTCATCACTGTCAAAGGGTACTAAGGCTAAGTTTGTTTCTAACTCATACATTTATGACAAGAACGGTAAACGTATCAGCAAGTACCAAGGCAAATCTAAGTTTGTTAAGGGTGATTCAGTCACTACTTACGGTATTCAAACCATTAACGGTAAGAAGTATTACCAACTTGACAAGAAGGGTACTGCTTTTGTACGAACTGTTAACATTGATGGTAAAACCACTTCAAACCAAGAATCATCTGTTTCAAATGATGCAGAATCAACTAAAAAATATGACTACTCATTAAAGAAGAATGCTTATATTTATGATAATAATGGTAAGCGCATCAACAAGTACCAAGGCAAGTCTAAGCTTTTAAAGGGTGCCGCAATTGATGTTTATGGCATTGAAACCATTAAGGGTAAGGATTACTACCAACTTGACAAGAAAGGCACTGCTTTTGTTAAGGCAAGTAATGTAACTAGAACCGTTAAGGCAACTTCAATTACCATGAAGAAGAATGCTTACATCTACAATGGTAACGGTGACACCAAGAAGAAGACAGTTAAGAAGGGTAAGACTGTTAAAGCTACTGAAGCAAGATACATTGGTACTAAGCTTTACTACAAGATTAGTGATAATCAATTCGTTAAGGCTGCTAATGTAGGTAAAATTTCAGGCCCAGAACTAGAACCAGTTAACGAACCAGATGGTGCTGCTACTGTTGATACTGGTGATGATACTGTAGATCCAAACGTAACCAAGGTAACTACGATTAATGTTGCTCCACTTTACAACATTAAGGGACAACCCGATAACGTTAGAGCATTTGGCGAAGGTCAAAGTCAACAAGTTTCAGAATTGAGATATATTGCAACTTCTGCAACTGCTACTCCAGAATTATTCTATAAATTATCAAGCGGTAGAGGCTATTTAAAGGATACAGACGTTGCTGTAAGTGGTAAGACATTAACTCCTGTTAACACTCCAGAACAAGCTAGAGAAGACGTTACTGTTGCCACAGCAGCTAACAAGGCTAAGTTGCTCCAAGACATTAATGAAGCAACTAGCGTTAAGAGTTCAGAAGCTTACAAGCTCGCTTCAAGTGATGTAAAGGCTGCATATGACAAGGCAATCAGTGATGGTACAACTGTTAACAACGATGCTACAGCTACTATTGCTCAAGTTAACGAAGCAGATGCTGCTATTGTTAGTGCAAAGGCTAAACTTGATGGCAAGAGAGTTGCTGTTGCTAACATGACCAATTTAACTTCAGATGAAATAGCAGCTATTATTAAGGTTGTAGCTAATGCTAATAATGTAGCAGAAAGTTCTGTTCAATTAACTACTAACGGTAGTTTATCAATTAGTGTTAACGGAGCTGCACAAATTTTGAACTTAGGCGATTATGTAACACAAGCTGCAGTTGCAAACAACTAAAAATATATAAAATAAGACGTAGTATCTAAAATGACACTACGTCTTATTTTTTAGGATATTTTCGTTGTACTAGAAAGTACAAATATATTCTAACTTTTTTAGCGATTAATAGTTAGTGCTTTTTTATGGTTGCGGCAAAATTCTTGCTATAATTAAGGAGAATGTGGTTCTTTTTAGAGCAACTTTTGCTAAAATAGAGCTGGTTAAATATTTTTACGGAGGAAATTATGTCCTATAAAGACGATATGATGATCTTCGCCCTTAACTCAAATGTACCATTAGCACAAAAGATTGCGGATCGTGTGGGTGTTCCACTTTCCAAGTCTAGTGTTGAACGTTTCAGTGATGGCGAAATTCAAATTAATATTGATGAAACTGTGCGTGGTAAAGATGTCTACCTTGTACAATCAACCAGTAAGCCAGTTAATGACAATTTAATGGAATTGTTGATTATGATTGACGCTGTACGTCGTGCAAGTGCTCGTACAATTAACATTGTGATGCCTTACTACGGTTATGCTCGTCAAGATCGTAAGACTCGTGCTCGTGAACCAATTACTGCTAAATTGGTTGCAGACATGCTTCAAGCTGCAGGTGCTGATCGCATTCTTTCACTTGACTTACATGCACCACAAATTCAAGGTTTCTTTGATATTCCAGTTGATAACTTAATGGGTGCTCCACTTTTGGCAGACTACTTCTTGCGTAACGGCTTAGAGAAGGACGCCGTTGTAGTTTCACCAGACCACGGTGGTGTTACTCGTGCTAGAAAGCTTGCTGAATTCTTAGGTTGCCCAATTGCCATCGTTGATAAGCGTCGTCCAAAGGCTAATGTTGCTGAAGTTATGAACATTATCGGTAACGTTAAGGGTAAGCGTGCTATCATCATTGATGACATGATTGATACTGCTGGTACTATTACTTTAGCTGCTCAAGCCTTAATTGATGCAGGTGCTACTGAAGTTTATGCTAGTGCAACTCATGCTGTTCTATCTGGTCCAGCTATTAAGAGATTGAACGATTCACCAATCAAGAATTTGGTTTTGACTGATTCAATCAATCAACCAGCAGAGAAGAAGCTTGACAAGATGCTTTTGGTATCAGTTGGTCCATTGATGGGCGATGCTATTAAGTGTATCCAAAACCATGAAGCACTTAGCCCATTGTTCAACACTAGATACGAAGCTGACAAGAACAAGTAAGATAAAATTTGATAATAAAAAATGGCTAGCCGAGAGGTTAGTCATTTTATTTTTTTTGGAAAAAATCATCACCATTTATAATAAATAAGAGTGTATTAAAATACACATGAGAAACATCTATAATTAGAGATAGATGTTTTTCATTTAAAGAGGATAAAATTATGACACAATATTTATCATTCGATATTGGCGGGACTAACTTGAAATATGCATTAATTGATCAAGAAGGGCATATTCTTGAAAAAGACCGGGTAAAGACTAATACTGAAAACCTAGATGCATTCATGCAGACGATGTATGAAGTCGCCGACAAGTATCAAGGAAAGTTCGCTGGTATTGCAGTCTGTGCTCCTGGTAAGATTGATACCAAGAATAAAATTATCTATTTTGGTGGAGCCTTGCCATTCTTAGATGGCTTGAATTTAGAAGAGACTTTAGGTAAAAAATATGATGTACCAATTGGCGTAGAAAATGATGGTAAAGCAGCTGCTTTGTCAGAGCAATGGCTAGGCGAATTGCATGACGTCAATACTGGGATCGCAATTACCTTAGGCACTGCTGTTGGCGGCGGTGTCATAGTTGATAATCGTATTTTACATGGCTGGACTTTTCAAGCTGGCGAATTGAGTTGGATGATTACGAATTCAAGTATTGGTACTAGGAATATGGCTGCTTATGCTGGCTTTAGTTGTTCTGCGGTTAATATGATCAAAAAAGTTAACCTGGCTTTGGGGAATATCGATCTTGATAACGGCTTGACCGCGTTTGAGGCAATTAACAATGGTGATTTAAGAGCACTAGCCGTTTTTAAACGCTATTGCCGCAATGTAGCAATCATGATCCTCAATATTCAGGCAGTAATCAATGGCTCTAAAGTAATTATTGGTGGCGGGATTAGTGCACAGCCAATTTTGATTGAAGAAATTAACAATCAATTTGATAAAATTTTGCAGAATAATCCAATGTTGAATAATCAAGTGATTAAGCCGGTGATTGTGGCTGCTAAGCATGGCAATGATTCTAACTTATATGGTGCACTTTATGCCTTATTGTTGCAGTTAAAGGAAAAAGAAAATAATTAGTTTTTTTAGACGAAAAAAATAGGGATGCTAATTTACTGCATCCCTATTTGTGTGAAATGATTAATTAACTAGTCTTTGCTGGAAATAGCTTTGGCAATTGCCACGCTGGCACTAGCAACACAGGCAACCATTGCGGTTTTACAGCTAATCTTAACTACATCTTTGACTAAATCCTTATTTTCATGGATAAAGTCAAAGGACATCTTAGTATAATCCATGCAGTAACCATGGACTGTGTTCATTAAATCTTTTACTTGAGTATAACCACTCTTAGCAGTTTTTTCTTCAAGTTCTGGATTAATTTGAGTTCTTACATCTGTATTTAAATCATGTCTGTTCATCATAAATACCTCGATTCTAGGATTTACCTTAATTTTACTTCTTTTGCTCACGTTTTGGTCTTCTCAAATATCTTAAGGCACCATTCTTAATATATTTTTGAAATTGCTCATAAAGTGGATCGAAAATTTGCGGCTGATCTTCATCGTGACTGAGCATAGTTTTAGGGAAGAAGAAGCGTTCATCTCCTTGGAAAGTACCATTTAATGCGCGAACCAATGGGCTGAGTTGGGATAACTCAATCATGCTGCTGTCGTCTTGCATAATTTCAATTTGACTATTAGCATTTTTCCCCGTTGGCTTATAAGCATCATATGGTTCATCGAATGCGGAATTGGTAGCGGTATAGTAGTCAGGATTAAAGCCAGCTTGCTTGATTAGGCTCTTGAGCTTAGGTAAAAGATTTTTGGTTTCTTCATCGATTCGGACACTAGCTAGCGGTTTTCTGTACAAGTAACGCTTGGCTAGGTCAGATAAGATTGGATCTTGTGCCTGGGTCCACATAGAAAAATTAGTTTCCATTACTCCATCATCAAGCTTTAAATAATCGTCTAAAGTCCAATTGCCTTCAAGGAATTTAGCCAAGCTAGGTGTAACTTGCAGATTTCCCTTTTTATAAACAGCTTGAGCGCGCTCTAAAAGGTGATGCAAGATGACTTCCATTGAGCGTCCTACGCGGTGGAAGTAGACCTGTTGGTACATCTGATAGCGTGACACGATATAGTCTTCAACGGCATGCATCCCATTGTTGGTAAAACAAATACCATTTTGATAAGGACGGATTACCCGTAAAATTCTTGATAAATCGAACCTACCATAGTTAACTCCGGTGAAATAAGCATCCCGCTGCAAATAATCCATCCGGTCAGCGTCAGCTTGACTTGAGATCATTTTAACCACTTGCGGATTAGGATAAGTCTTAGCGATTACGCTGGCGACTAATTCAGGAAAGTTAGGTGCAACTTGTTTTAATGCATGGTTAATTTCTGTATTAGGGTCAGTAATGATCTTTTGTCCAATTTTTTCATGATTGGTGCCAAAAAGGTGCTCGAATGTGTGCGAATAGGGTCCGTGACCGATGTCATGAAGCAATCCGGCACATTCTACCAGTAATCGATTATCATCGTTCCAAAGACCGTCTCCTGGCGTAATTGAGGGATATTTTTTGCTAAAGATATCGCAAATTCTTCTCGTTAATTCATAAACGCCTAAGTTGTGCTCAAATCTAGTGTGAGTTGCACCTGGAAAAACATAGCTAACCGGACCTAACTGTTTAATGCGACGCATGCGTTGAAATTCTTTAGACTTCAGTATGTCCAAAACAACTTTATCTTCAATATGAATATAGCCGTGAACCGGATCACGGAGAACAACCTCTTGTTTTAATTTTTCGCTTTGAAATCTTGCCATAAAAATCCACCAAGTTTAATTTATTAATTTTTTGAACTATATATAATAAAATAGATTATATCTAACTAAAATTATATCAGAGATATAGTAATAATGTTTAAAGGGGGCGCTTGTTTGACAGCAATTACGATTGATTTGACTAGTAAAATTACTCAAGACGATGAGACAGAGACTTTTACGCGACATGCGCAAGGGCAATTGACTGAAGAAGGCGACGTTACACGGATCTCTTATGCCGAGGAAGGCAATATTCCGGTAAAGATGCTCCTAAAAGAAAATGAATTGTTGATTCGCCGCGGCGTTGACAGCAATAATTATTCTTTAATGAAATTTATTCCGGGTGAAAAAGGCAACTGCCGCTATGTAGTTGAAGGGCGCCGCATGGACATGACCAGCGTGACTAACTTGCTTGAATATCAGAGTCAAGATGATGGTTCACGTAAACTTCGGCTTGAATATGACCTCTTTAATGGACTATACTTAATAGGTAACTATGCAGTCACGTTGATTTTTACTTAAACGCCTAGTAGAATAGTAAAGATTGTAAAAGAGAGGACGTACAGCTGTGGGATTAGACAAATTTAAAGACAAAAACCGCGATGAATTATCAATGATCGAAGTTGCACGAGCAATTTTGGAAGATAATGGTAAGAGAATGGCATTTGCCGATATCGTTAATGCCGTACAAAAATACTTGAATAAGAGTGACGAAGAAATTCGTGAGCGTTTACCACAATTTTATACTAATATGAACACTGATGGTGAATTTATCTCAATGGGTGAAAATGTTTGGGCACTTCGTTCATGGTTCCCATATGAATCAGTTGATGAAGAAGTTAACCACCCTGAGGATGAAGAAGAAGACGATTCACGTAAGCACCATAAGAAGGTTAATGCCTTCTTAGCTAGTGCAACTGGTGATGATGACATTATCGACTACGATAACGATGATCCAGAAGATGACGACTTAGACGCCACAGACGATGATACTGATGACGATTATGGCGACGAAGATTCTGATTATGATGAAGACAACGACGATACTGATGATGTATTGCCAGATGGCATTGAAGGTCAATTGTCACAATTAAATGATGATGATGACGACGAAGATAATTAATTTGCTTGACTTAAGAAGAAAAAGCAGATAATATTTTTGTTGGGCACCCTATGTGCGTTTAGCTCCCCGTTAGTGGGAGCTTTTTTGTTTAAAGGATAAGTTAAAAGGAGCAGAACATGACAAAATACATCTTCGTAACTGGCGGTGTCGTATCTTCACTTGGTAAAGGGATTACTGCATCAAGTTTAGGTCGACTTCTTAAGAATCGTGGCTTGAAGGTCACTATGCAAAAGTTTGACCCATATATTAATATTGACCCAGGTACAATGAATCCATACCAACACGGTGAAGTTTATGTTACCGACGATGGTACAGAAGCTGACCTTGACTTAGGTCACTATGAAAGAATCGTAGATGTTAGAACTAGCAAGTATTCTAACGTAACTACTGGTAAGATTTACCAAGAAGTTTTGGAAAAAGAACGTCGTGGTGACTACCATGGTGCTACTGTACAAGTAATTCCTCATATTACTGACATGATCAAAAAGAAGATCATGCGTGCAGCTTTGACTACTGATTCAGATGTAATTATTTCTGAAATTGGTGGTACTGTTGGGGATATCGAATCAACTCCATTCATGGAAGCTATTCGTCAAATGCGCCGTGAAGTTGGTCCAGAAAATGTAATGTACATTCACTGTACTTTGGTTCCACTTCTTCACGCTGCTCATGAAATGAAGACTAAGCCAACACAACACTCAGTTGCTGAGCTTCGTAGTATTGGTATTCAACCAAATATGCTGGTACTTCGTGCTGAGCAACCAATCGACCAAGAACATAAGGATAAGATTTCTACTTTTACAGACGTGCCTGTTGATCGAATCATTGAATCAATTGATGCTCCTTCATTATTCGATGTGCCTTTGAACTTCCAAAAGCAAGGCATGGATCAAAAAGTCTGTGATTTCTTACACTTAGAGAGTCCAAAGCCAGAAGCTGACATGGAAGCTTGGAAGAAGCTTGATGAACGTGCTAAGACTTTGAAGCATCACACTAAGATTACCTTGGTTGGTAAGTATGTAGAGCTTGAAGACGCTTATATTTCAGTTACTGATGCTTTGCAACATGCTGGTTATCTTTACAACACTAAGATTGATGTTGATAAGGTACAAGCTGAAGACGTAACTGAAGATAATATTGCAGAAATCATGAAGGATTCAGATGGTTTGATTGTCCCTGGTGGTTTTGGTACTCGTGGTCTTGAAGGAATGATTACCGCAATTAAGTATGCACGTGAACATGACATTCCATTCTTAGGTATTTGTTTGGGGATGCAGATGGCTAGTGTTGAATTTGCACGTGACGTGTTAAATCTTGAAGACGCTAACTCTGCTGAAGCAGAACCAAACTGTAAGAACAATATCATTGATATTATGGCTGACAAGCGTGATGAAGAAAATATTGGTGGTACTTTGCGGTTAGGTATTTACCCAGCTACTCTTAAGAAGGGAACTAAGACTCGTGCGGCTTACGATGATCAAGATGTTATCCAAGAACGTCACCGTCACCGTTTCGAATTTAACAACAAGTACCGTCAAGCATTTGAAGATGCAGGCATGGTCTTCTCAGGTGTATCACCAGATAACCGCTTAGTTGAAATTATTGAATTACCAAAGAAGAAATTCTTTGTTGCAGCTCAATATCACCCAGAATTTTTGAGTCGTCCACAACGTCCAGAAGGCTTATTTAAGTCATTTATTGGTGCAGCTAGTGGTCTTCCAGCACAAGAATTTTAAAGTAATTAAAGTTTGATTATACAAAATCTTAAGAAAACAAGAACTGAGAGACCTCAGCTCTTGTTTTTTTTGTAAATATCCTTTAACATTATTATGATTAATTGAAAGTAGAAAAGGATTTGTTTTCGCCAATGAAGCAGATGATAATTCATGGTGGAAAGCCCCTGCAGGGTGATGTTTGGATCGGTGGAGCTAAGAACTCAACAGTTGCTCTTATTCCGGCATCAATTTTATCAAGAACACCAGTGACCTTGGAAGGCGTCCCAAGAATAGCTGATGTGGTTAACTTGATGGACTTGTTAAGTGAGATGGATGTACATTGTGATTTCGGTGAAACCACTTTAAGAATAGATCCAACTGATATCAAAATGAGTCCGTTGCCAGCTGGTAAGATTAAGAGTTTGCGCGCTTCATATTACTTTATGGGTGCGCTACTTGGTCGCTTTGGCAAGGCAGTAGTGGGCTTCCCTGGTGGTGACGATATTGGGCCACGTCCGATTGACCAACATATTAAGGGCTTTGAAGCCTTAGGCGCTAGCGTAAAAAATGAAAATGATCAAATTATAATTACTGCACCAGAAGATGGTTTGCATGGAGCAAAAATTCATTTAAAGATGCCATCAGTTGGGGCAACGATGAATATTATTATGGCTAGTGTGACAGCACAGGGCCAGACTATAATCGAAAATGCCGCAAAGGAACCGGAAATTATTGATTTAGCTACCTTCTTGAACAATATGGGGGCAGTTATTCGTGGTGCTGGTACTGACTCTATTCGAATTGAAGGGGTGGAGCAGCTTAAAGCACAGATTCCTCATACGATTATTCCAGACAGAATTGAAGCAGGGACTTATGTTGCTTTAGCTGCCTGTATTGGTAATGGCATTCGCATTCATAATATTATCGAAGAACACCTTGATTCATACCTGGCTAAAGTTGAAGAAATGGGTGTAGTAATCGATTCAGATGAAGATTCTTTGTATGTTTACCCAGCGGGCGACCTAAAAATGGTCCAGGTGAAGACAGATGTTTATCCTGGTTTTGCGACAGATTTACAGCAACCAATTACACCGCTTTTATTAACTGCTAAAAGCGGTGAAGGTGTAGTAATCGATAATATTTATCCTAAACGGATTGGTCATATTGCTCAGTTGCAAAAGATGGGAGCCAATATTAAAGTTGAAGATAATATTATTTTGGCCCATCCAACTAAGCAGTTTCATGGTGCGGAAGTAACTGCAGGTGAGATTCGGGCAGGTGCCTGTCTGATGATTGCAGGCCTGATGGCTGATGGTACAACAACGATCGACAAGGCTGGTAATATCTTGCGTGGTTATGATCGGGTCCAAGAAAAGCTGCGTCAACTTGGAGCTGATGTAACTATCAAGGATGATCCTGCTGTACCGGGTATTTTAGATAATATTTAGTAAATAAAAACCACATGGAAAATCTCCGTGTGGTTTTTGTAATGATATGTCGATTTGTAGGTGAACAAATGAGTTTAATTTTTACAAGACGTGCACAAAATTCAGATGTGGATAAAATTGTGCAAATTTTAAATGATGCGATTTCTTTTTTAAAGGAAAGTGGCTCATCGCAGTGGCAAAGTGGCTACCCTAATCGAGCAACTGTAGAAGATGATATTAAAAATGGGTGTGCTTGGGTATTAACTGTGGATAATGAAGTTGCAGGTTATGCGGCAGTGGTAATTGGCCGTGAGCCAACTTATGCGGATATTGAAGGCAAGTGGGAAAATAATGTGGACACCTATGCGACAATTCACCGTATTGCAGTTTCTAGTAAGTTTAGAGGAATGCATTTGAGTCAATTTTTCTTGAGCAATATTATTTCTCTAACTTATGCACAAGGAATTCACAATTTTAGAATTGATACAAGCCGGAAAAATAAAATTGTCCAGCACATTGCAGTTAGTCATAATTTTATTGAACGAGGGATTATTCAAGTAACTGAAGATCCGGTTGATTCAAGTAGAATAGCTTACGAGTTGAATTTAAGGTAATGAAAAACCACATGGGATGTGAATTCCATGTGGATTATTTTTTTGCTTTATTTATTAATCAAGCAAGTCGTATTTCAAAGTCATTAAACCATGACCTTCGTCAA
Organism: Lactobacillus sp. UMNPBX16; assembly: GCF_002553775.1. Taxonomy (NCBI): domain Bacteria; kingdom Bacillati; phylum Bacillota; class Bacilli; order Lactobacillales; family Lactobacillaceae; genus Lactobacillus; species Lactobacillus sp. UMNPBX16. Next base: position 9,900 of record NZ_PCYU01000012.1, on the reverse strand, counting down.
CCATTTGACCAAGCAGTTCAACAGTGTTGTTATAAACTGTATCAGACATCTTTTGGTTAGCAGCAATTAATTTGTCTTGTAAATCCTTACCTGAAAGGTTCTTTGCTTCTTTGTCAGTATCATGTTGGATCTTGTGACATTGTGCTAAACTCTTTTGTTCAAAGGCATCTTCAAGTTCACCGTAAACGCGGTAATTAGTATCGCCTAATTGAGCAGTCAACTTGTTAAGCCAGAAGATCTTGTTCAAATTAAACTTAGGTGTTGTTTGCCAAGCTTCTGGAGTAGTAGTGACGTTAGTGTAGAATGGCACCATTGAGTTGAAAGTATTTGGTCCAAAGGCTAACCACTGTACGCCAGCGATTTCTGCTGGAACGTCATTTCTAATTTGCAAAATGTGAGTTTCGAAGTTTCTGTTAATACCGATTGGACGGAAGGTCTTCTTTTGTTCAGCGGTACCTTGATCGCCATATGCATCGTATGGAGTGTCTTGGTAGTGTGAACTTTCGGCCCATTTAATATCTTCGATTGAGATCAAACGATTAGCATGGCAGATAAAAGGTTGATCTTGATCTGCTGGAGTGCCACCAAAGTCTGGATCGAAATAGTTGTGAATATACCAAGCACGAGGATTATTGTAGTGAGCATCCTTAATAGTTGAAGAACCAAAGATGTGGCGCATGTTGTAGCCTTCACGGTCTGGATTCAAGTGATATTCTTCGATTAAATCCTTTAGGTCTGCTGAACAAGCAAAATTATCAGAATCGTTGAAGTCGAAAGTATCAATATTCAAACGGTTTGGTGCAATAACATATGCATCATCTGGGATACGGCGTGCAATCCAATGATGACCACCGATAGTTTCAAGGTACCAAATATTGTCCTTGTCAGAAAAGGCCATGCCGTTCATTTCGTAAGTACCGTATTTTTCAACTAAATAGCCGACACGTTTAACACCGTCAAAAGCTGAGTGCAAGTATGGTAAAGTCAAAGTGACGAAATCTTCTTCACCAAGACCACCTTCACTTGGGTCAAGCAATGGGTCTACGCCTTGAATACGTGAATTAGTAGTAATAGTTTCAGTAGCGGTCATTGCAACGTTATCAGCGTTGATACCAGCAGCACCCCAGATACCATTTTTACCTGAAACATCAGGTGCTGAAGTATAGCGTAATGGTGTTTCTGCTAAATCAGCGTCGTCAATCTTTTGTTTAGAAATTACACTAGTGTAGTGCTTAGGTTGGTCAGCTGGATTAACAGCTTTAAAGCCTTCAGGGATGATGACGCGACCACCGTCTTCACTACGAGCGATCATCGTAGAGCCATCAATAGTTGCTTTTTTACCAACTAAAATAGTAGTACATTCTGTTTGTTTCATTGGATCAGTCCTTTACTTTTATTATGTTTAAATTATTTCCTAATAATATTGTATGCAAAAATAATCCGATAAGCCAAAGAATATAATTAATTTCCCCGAAAGGCATTTGGACTAACACCGCTATAGCGTTTAAATGCCTTGGAGAAGGTAAATTCATCGCCGTAGCCGACTTTTTTGGCAATTTGCTTTAGATTGTGTGTGGTATTAGTTAATTCTTTCTTAGCGGCTTCCATGCGCAATTGCATGAGGTACTTTTGTGGCGATAATTTAGTGTTTTTTCTGAACAAAGCGTATAAAAAGCTGCGTGATACGCCTAATCTATGACAGAGTTCGACAATATTGCAGGTAGGATCGGTATAATTTTGCTTGAGATAGTTAATGGCAATTTGATACTGATCATTTTTCGGTGTTTTGCGGACTGGTGGATGGTTAGGAAAGTCTTTTATTAGATGATAAAAAAGTTGATAAGTTAAAGCTGAAATTTTTAAATTGTTTAATAAGGTCTTTTTCTTCGCCAAACATTGATAAAGGTCATCTAGGGTTTGATAAAAGGCAGTTTTTTGAATTTGACGCAAGAAATTTTTATTAGGTAAATTTGATGCCTTGATGCTTTCATTAACGCCGTTGCCAGCTAGGCCAATCCAGAAGTATTCCCAGGGTTCATTGTGGTCAGCTTGAAAGGAACAAGTTTGACTGCGTGGAACGTAAAAAAGATCGCCAGCTTTTAATTTAACTGCGTGGTGTCTACTAGAAGTAAAGGTACCAGTTCCGCTAATAATGTAATAAAAAATATCGTTTTTACGAAGATTGTCACCTTGAAAGAATTCATCGGGCTGACATTTTTGTCGACCATAAAACATGATGTAGCTTTCAAGGTTTTGAATGTTTAAGTTAGGCATGGATTCCCTCACTTTAAAAAAATTACGTTACTTCTATTATAAAAGAGTTTTTGCTTAAAAGGTGAAGAATGAAAAACGACCACATTAAGCGGTCGTTCGTGAATATTTATAGAAAATTATGATATGGAATTATGAAATGAAAAGGTATTTTACTTATTGGCACCACTTCTTCCGTTGAATAATAGGTTAAGCAGAGTTGCACAGATGCTGGCTACGACGATACCGTTGCCTAAGAACAATTGAATGGTTTGGGGGAGAGTTTGGAAGATTTGAGGATAGACAGTCACGCCCAATCCCATCCCGATTGAAATGGCGACAATTAGAATATTGCGGTTGTTCTCAAAATTAACTTTAGTTAACATTTTGATTCCTTGAACGGCAATCATTGTGAACATGACCAACATGGCTCCGCCTAAAACTGAGTCAGGAATGATGGTAACTAGAGCACCGATTTTAGGAAGTAAGCCCATGGCCATTAATAAACCAGCAGCCCAGTAAATCGGACGCTTAGTCTTAATGCCGGATAATTGAAGCAAGCCGACATTTTGAGAAAAAGTAGTGTAAGGGAAGGTGTTGAAAAGCCCACCGAAGATTTGTGCTAATCCTTCTGCACGATAACCTTTTTTGAGATCTTCTTCGGTAATATCTTGATGAAGTAGGTCGCCAATGGCAAAGAAGACGCCAGTGGATTCGACCAAGGAAACTAAGGCAATGATGATCATGGTCAAACAAGATGACCATTCGAATTCTGGCACCCCGAAGTAGAAAAATTGAGGCAAATGGAACCAAGAGGCTTCGGCAACTGGCTTTAATGAAACAAGCCCCATGCAGCTAGCGATTAGAGTACCAACAATTAATCCAATTAAAACGGAAATGGAACGTAAGAATCCTTTAGTCCAGACTTCGATGGCAATGATGATGAGGATGGTAATAAAGGCAGCGATTAAATTTTTCGCATCACCGAAGTCTTTGGCTTGTGCGTTTCCGCCGCCCATATTTTGGAAAGCGACCGGAATTAAAGTTAGCCCAATTACTGTAATTAAGGTCCCAGTAACTACTGGCGGGAAGAGTTTTTTGATTTTTGAAAACCAGCCAGCAATTAGAAAGACAAAGATTCCAGCAACGATAATGGCACCATACATCGTGTTAATTGAAAACTTCTGCCCGATCATTTCTAAGGGAGCTACCGCTTGAATTGCACAGCCCAAAACGACTGGCAAGCCAATTCCGAAGTATTTGTTGCGGAATAGTTGAATTAAAGTGGCTAAACCACACATGAAGATATCAATCGAAACTAGGTAAGTCATCTGTGTGCTATTGAAGTGTAGTGCCGTACCAATTAAAAGGGGAACGGCAACTGCACCGGAGTACATTGCCAGCAAATGTTGCAAACCTAGGACAGCAGCTTTTTTGTGACTAACTTCTTTTTGTGCCATTTTAATTATTCTTCTCCCTCGAAGTGTACTTGATCATTTTCAAAGCTATCGATTTTAGCTAGAGCTTCAAAACGTAGACCTTCTTTTTCTACCCATTCGCTACCACCCTGGAAAGTTTTGGCAACAACGGCACCAACGCCAACAATGTTACAGCCGGCTTGCTTGGCGATGTTAACCATGCCTTTGACTGCTTCACCGTGGGCAACGAAGTCATCGATGATTAAGATATGTTCGCCTGGGTGCAAAAATTTTTCTTCAACGCAGATCTTATTGTTGACCTTCTTGGTGTAAGAAAAGACGTCAGCCCAATAAACTGCATCATTCAAAGTAGATGGCTTTTTCTTTCGGGCAAAGATCATTGGCACGTGCAGTTGGTAGGCTGCCATGACACCAGGAGCAATCCCAGACGCTTCACAAGTTAAGACCTTATCGACTTTTTCATCTTTAAAAAGGCGGGCAAATTCTTCACCAACATGCATCATTAGTTGCGGATCAACTTGGTGATTCAAAAATGAATTAATTTTAAGCACATTTCCAGGTAAAACTTCACCATCTTGTTTAATTCGATCTACTAATTCCTTCAATATTATTCTCCTCAAGAAAGAAATAAGGACTTCTTCTACCTAAAACAGGTAAAAGAAGTCCTTAAGATTATTCTTAACTTTCATTCACCTATAGTCCGGTATTTACGGTACCGGGTAGAGACTGTCGACCTTATTTCGACGATATATAGATATTTGTGTTGGCTTAATCTTAACAGAATATATTGCCGAACACAAGTGGAAAATTAAGGATTAATGTTCGATTATAGTAAAAATTATTCAGCTGCGATATCGTTATGGCACAGACTGATGATCTTTTCGATAATGCCATATAAGATCCCCGCGATTGGCCAGATGATCCAGCTGCGTTCCCAATCATTGGTAATGAAGCTATATCCTAGATAAAGTAAGACTGCTATTAACCAATAGAGTGTGGCGTATTTGTTCATAATTTTGCGACCAAGTTTTTCTTAGGAGTGTAATCATCTGTTTGTAATAAAATGTTGTAGCTGTCCATAATGATATTACTTTTGACAAAGAAGAACACACCGATTGGATACAGCTTGCCGACTGACATTCATCTTTTCAGCTAGTGCTTCTTGAAAAAGATGATTTTTCTTGTGTAATGCCGCAATTTTTTGACCTAATCTCATGATTGATCGTCCTTTCGTTTTGAAATAATTTCATTTAACGAAAATTTGCGGTTGCAGACCACCACTTTTTAATTGCATTTAGCGCAACTAGTAGTTGCAACTGCTGGTTGCTCAAGATAAAAGCCGAACAATGAATAGCTATTTTTAACTTTTTGATTGACCTTTTTAATTTTTCCTAGTAGAGTTAGTTAAAAATGCGTAATTGAAAAGAGGGAGTAAATAGTGGCTAAGAATCTAGACGATTTTGACAAGATTATTGTTCTTGACTTCGGTAGTCAATATAACCAATTAATTACCCGCCGTATTCGTGACTTCGGCATCTATTCTGAACTTTTACCACACGATCTTTCCATGGAGAAGATTAAACAGATCAATCCTAAGGGAATCATTTTCTCAGGTGGTCCTAACAGTGTTTACGATAATGGTGCATTAAAGGTTGATCCTGCAATCTTTAAGTTGGGTATTCCAATTTTGGGTATTTGTTACGGGATGCAATTAATGTCTCATGACTTAGGCGGTAAAGTTGAACAAGCTGAAAACAAGGAATATGGCCGCGCCAACATTACGGTTGAAGATCCAGACAGTATTTTGTTCAATGGCTTGCCTTCAAAGCAATACGTTTGGATGAGCCACGGCGACTTGGTAACTCAAGCTCCAAAGGGCTTCGAAGTAACTGCCTCAAGCAAAAACTGTCCAATTGCGGCAATTGCTAACCCAGCTAAGAAATTTTATGGTATTCAATTCCACGCTGAAGTACGTAATTCAGAATATGGTTTAGACATCTTGAAGCACTTTGCTTTTGAGGTTTGTGGTGCTGAGGCTAACTGGACCATGAACGACTTCATCGACATGAAGGTTGATGATATTCGTAAGGAAGTTGGCGACAAGAAAGTCATCTTAGGTCTTTCGGGTGGTGTAGATTCTAGCGTTACTGCTACTCTTTTACACAAAGCAATCGGCGATCAATTAACTGCAATTTTTGTTGATCATGGAATGCTGCGTAAAGACGAAGGCAATCAAGTAATGCAAGCCTTGAACAAGGATCTTGGTGTTAACATCATTCGGGTTAATGCCCAAAAGAGATTCTTAGACAAGTTGAAAGGTGTAACTGATCCTGAAAAGAAGCGTAAGATTATCGGTAAGGAATTCATCGAGGTCTTTAACGAAGAAGCTAAGAAGTTAAAGGATGTAGATTTCTTAGCTCAAGGTACGCTTTATACTGATGTTATCGAGTCAGGTACCAACACTGCCCAAACGATTAAGTCCCATCACAACGTTGGTGGTCTTCCTAAGGACATGCATTTCAAGCTGATTGAACCACTGCGTAAGTTGTTCAAGGACGAAGTACGTGAACTTGGTGAAAAGCTGGGCATTCCACATGACTTAGTATGGCGTCAACCATTCCCAGGCCCTGGTCTTGGTATTCGTGTTCTTGGCGAAGTTACTGAAGACAAGCTTAAGATCGTGCGTGAATCTGATGCAATTTTGCGTGATGAAATCAAACGCGCAGGATTGCAAGAAAAGATTTGGCAATACTTCACAGTTCTTCCAGGCATTCGCTCCGTTGGAGTAATGGGCGATGGACGTACTTATGACTATACGATTGGTATTCGTGCCGTAACCTCAATTGATGGGATGACTGCAGATTTTGCCCAAATTCCATGGGATGTACTTGGTCACATTTCAGATAGAATCGTCAATGAAGTAGATAACGTTAACCGCGTAGTTTACGATGTGACGAGTAAGCCACCTTCAACGATTGAATGGGAATAATTTCGTACCTTAATAAGAAGAGGGAACCCCAATATGACAGCATTTGAAGAGGGTCAATATTAGTAAAAAACACGGGTTAAAAGTAAGTTGTCTACCGAAAATTGAATATTTTTGCTTACTTTTGTTGAAAAGTAAGTGACTGTTGTCCTACTTATCGTCAGTGATAGGTGGGGCATTTTTTGTTTCTGTTTGTTGACACAAAAGAAATGCTGAAATCCAAACGGAGCAGTCTGTTTGATCGTTGTTGTTACTTATGACGAAAATATAAGTAAATCAGATATGAAATCTCGAAATGACCTTGAATGAAATCTCAAGGTACTCATTCTCGAATGCAATATCTGATCGGTCGCTAGGGTAAAGGGAAGACTATCAGGCCGCCCTTTCAAGCAGTATATAATATAATTAACAAATTGGTATATATCAATTGATACTGAGCAGAAACTAACCCGACGATTCATAAATTTAGTCAGCCGTTGTCGGTCGCAACCGAAGGCTGAAAATTTATTTTGCCGGGACGGCAAACATGAGGGGGTCATTGCACGATGAAGCCGTTAAAGGATTCATCAACTTCAGTTACACCGTCAACAACTAGAACGGGATAAGGAAACCGAAATTAAGCGGAAAAGGCAATGAAGAACCATCTCTGTATCAAAGATTCAAGCTAAAAAGTCAGTACTTCATGAAGGAAACGACTTAGAGTTATAATTTAAACATTATTTCTAGTACCACAATATATGAAAAGAGAGCAGTGAGATTGCGTCTCACTACTCTCAATCGCGAAACGGTGTTATAATATTATCAGATTGAAGAAATATTATACTCAGCAATTAGGCTGATAACTTAACGGTAGCACTCTTGTTCTGGTGTACTGCAATACACTACTAGTTATTAAATTGGGGAGTAAGAATAACGATGAAGCAACTTAAATTTTTAGAAACTAAGCGGACACCGCGTTATAGTTTACGTAAGCTTAACGTTGGTGTGGCTTCCGTATTATTAGGAGTAACCATTTTTGGAATTAACTTTACAAATCATTCTGTAAAGGCAGCAACCAATATTGATCAAACTACTAAAGACAAGTTGAACCAAGCAGCTACTGATGCAGCAGATAAAGCAAAAGAAGCTATCAACAAAGCTACAACAAACAATGATGTAGCTACTGAACAAACTGATACTCAGAAAGCAACTAGTGCAACAGGAAAAGTTCAACAAAGTAGTGCAAATAACAATGCAACAGCTAATAATTCTACAGAAGATGCGACAACCTTACAATCTGCACCAAAGACGCAAGGTAGCGCTGGCTCGGGCGCGTATGGTTCGTCAGCGACTGGGGTAGTAAGTAGATCACAGGACAGCAACAGTCAGGCCGCCAGTGCGACCAGCTCTGCTGCGACCGACAGTCAAGCAGCCCCGGAGACCCAAGTGCCAGCGCCTGCGGCCAGTCAGAGATCAGAGTCGGCAAACTCGGGCAATGCGACCTCCTCACCGGTCAGCCAAGCGGGGACGGTATCGGCTAACCAGACTTCAAACACCAGTGCGGCTGGTGCACCGGCTTCAAGTGATCAAACCGTGACGGTGGATGAAACTACGCTTCCAGCGACCCAAGCGGCAATACTGTCGACCAATTTAGCTAGGTCAACAAAGTTCAAAGTGGGAACAAGACAACTCCATTCAGCAATACGGTTTTCCAAGTTAGCTAGGTTAACAAGTAGTGAGACTGACACGACGTTGCCACCAACGACGCAGACGTATACCCCAGTGGAACAACCGTTGCTATCCGATTACGGGCTCCACGTAGATGTGAAGGGAAACAGAGATGGTAACACTTGGGTCGATAAGACGGTGGCCACGGGAGTCTGGAATTATCCTCGTTATACGCTGGATACGATTTTTGGGAAAAAGGGGATCATTACCAAAAATTCCGACAAGTATTTCTTTGCGGCGTACGTTGATTATAGTGAACAATATCACCGGGTAATCCTGTTAGCGCGGGGCCAAGATCCAAGTGATAAAAATCTGTACAGCTACACGATTCACACTTTTAAGCAAAACACTTCCACGACGACGACTAAGCCCGGGGAAAGCATCAAAGAGCAATATACTGGGACCGGTGGCAGTACCCATGATTTAATTTTCCAAAACTATGGTGACTCCTTCTCAGTTAAGTTAGTTGGCCGCCTTAAAAACGGCTATGGGCTGTTGCCAGTCTTTGATGGAGGCTTATTGGACCCTACGTACGGCTCTAATACTTTAGATCAAAATGATAGGGCGGCCAAAACGGAGTCAATCAGTTTCTGGGCAAGTGCGATCCCACAGGAAACTTCGACCAAGGTTAGATACGTGGACCAAGCAACTGGAAAAGACATTGTTCAACCAATGGAAATTAAGGGCTTTGGTTATCAAGGCTTCAAAGTTAATGGTGAGGCTCCAACGGTTAAGGGGTATAAGTTGGTATCCAAACCTGAGTTCCTGCCCTCAACTAATAAAGCCTCAGCTTATGAAGACGGTACGATTTCGCCATATAAAGTTGGGCAAACTTATGATTTAGCTTTGTCGGATAGTGTCGTAATTAAGCAAACGGTGATTGATACCAATGGGACCGTGAGGGCGACTGCGTACTATAAGGGGCGTCCACTATCGACGTACTATAAGGGGCGTGCACTATCGACGAGTACCAGCAAGGTCTTGGGGCGTGAGAGCAACAACGATCAGATGAGTTTTGTTACCCCGGATAAATCGTATACTTACACCAACCGAATTGGTCAGGTCGCTGACAGCTATATTTACTACTATGCCAAGGACAGCGATCGCAACGGCAGCGAAATCGACATGCGGCTGCACTTCATTGATGTGACGGGCGTTAACAACAGTTCCTACGCACCGTCCGATGGGCCAGAACTTGATGCTGATAAAGTTCAGACCACTCATGGCAACATTGGGGAAAATTACAGCTTTGCCTACACGGTGCCAAAAGGTTATGACCAAGTTGGTACCAGTGACGTCACGGGGAAGTACTCAGTGACGCACCACGATGCTTATGTTTATGTAACGGCAAAAACGCCAACGGCGGTTAAGGACCCGGTCAAGACGAATGAAAACACGCCTTTGACGGATGGCCAAGCGAAGGACGCGATTGCCAACAACTCTGAGTTGCCAGATGGCACAACGTACACGTGGAGTAAGCAGCCAGACACAACGCAGCCCGGACCCTCAAACCAACCA
>NZ_PCYU01000011.1:0-8687 GCF_002553775.1 Lactobacillus sp. UMNPBX16 | reverse complement strand
AAAAGATTTGACAGTTTCTTTTTTACAGGTAAACCATCGTCAATTCTAAAAAATTTAGGATCTTCAGTATTATTTGTTAGATCTAATATTATTAATTTATTCTTTTCATCGCTATTTTTAGTGGCAAAAAAGATTGTATAAAACTTATAGCCCGGCTCTGCAGTAAAAACTTTAATAGCATAAATAGTAACAGTTTTATTTTCCGTCCATGAAAACCTAGTTAATTCATCGTTAGGTACATGATAGATACCAACTCTCTTTAGATATGCTTGATGCAGCTTATTAATAAATTGATCATTAAAGTTTGATTCCAAATTGCTCATTTGAACCTCCTAAAAAATAAAAGCTCCTAGCTACACGAGCTAAGAGCTTTATTAATTTCAAACACTATCCAAAGGTATTATATCATAAATTCATTATCAGAATTATTTCAATTCTTCACATGGATTTTATCTTACATTCTTAAACCATCTGGCATCATTTTTTAAAACGGTCCAATAACGTCCACCAATCACAAATTGCCATAGATAATGAGTACCTGGACAGCGCAGTCTTAAATATGTCCCTTTCCTAATAGGTGTTTTATGAATAAATTTCATTTGATACATAGCAGCACCTCTAGGCACATATGGCTTATATCTATAAACCTTCTCAGTAGTTTTTACAGTATGCCATTTTTCAGAATACTTGCTTATGGCTTGAACTGGTTGAGCAGTTGAAACACTTACACCAGCAAATGTTAAACAAATCAATGCCAGCAACATCGTTATTTTCTTCATAATATTCTTTTCTCCTTTACTCCCCAATACAAGCCTATTATATAAGAGAAAATTTAGTATGACCTAGAATGTTATTAACTTATCAAAAAAGCCCTTAGTTTTCACAACTAAGAGCTTTTTAATTATCTTCAAAACCTCCACTTACGTGGAGAACACTAATTACTCGTTCTTCTATTAAAGGTCGCTTCAGGATCACCTCCACAAATATGGAGAAAAATCATATCATTGATCCGTCCGGTTCGACCGAGTGTTCGTATTAATTATACCAGATTTCACTCAAACTAAAAAAGCCCCAACTGGGACTTTCTTCAAACATCTAATCTCTCAAAGCACGATTGCCAATATCATGGCGGTAGAAGCAAGCTGGTAGATCAAGCTTACTCAAATAAGAATATACATTATCCTGCGCCTGGACTAAATTGTCAGCTTCCGAAATCACCATGAACAGTCGGCCACCATCACCTATTAGATTATCCAAGTCGCCTTTCACATTAGCATAATCGATATAAGTATTAGTGCCTTCAGGCAACTTGCCAATCTTCACGTTAGGAGCCGGATGCGTTGGGTAACCTTTGCTGCAGACAACCACGCCTAATATAGAGCTATCGTTTTCTTCAATCTCAGGCAATTTCTCATGATTTACCGCTGCGTCAATCACCATGGCAAAATCATTTTTAATTCGAGGCAAAACAACTTGAGTTTCAGGATCGCCCAAGCGGACATTATATTCAATGACCTTTGGACCATTCTCCGTCATCATTAAACCGATGTACAAAATACCGCAATAATGGTAGTTTCCTTGAACCAATCCATTCATCGTTGGCTTCACGATCTCGTCGATCATTCTTTGCCAATCTTCTTTTTTCAGCTGTGGCAAAGGAGAATATGATCCCATGCCACCAGTGTTTGGACCCTTGTCGCCATCGCCAACTCGCTTATGGTCTTGCGCCATTGGCAAAATGGTGAATTGGTCCTCTGAAACAACCACGAACATTGAGTATTCAGGACCAACTAAGCATTCCTCAAGGACGACAGCAGTTTGACCACCAGCAAACATTTCTCTGATCGTTTCTTCAGCGACGTCTTGGTTCTGAGCAATGGTTACACCTTTACCACCAGCTAAACCATCTTCTTTGATCACCACTGGATAATCGAAGTTCTTCAAACCTGCAATACAAGTTTCAGCACTGGCATAAGTTTCATAGCGAGCCGTTGGGATGTTGTATTTACTCATGAAGCGCAAAGCATAATCTTTTGAGCCTTCTAATTGTGCCACTCTTTGGTTAGGGCCGAAAATCTTTTGTCCTGCCTTTTCAAATTTGTCAGTAATGCCAGCACAAAGGACATTTTCTGGACCAACAAATGTCCAATCAACCTTTTTATTTTTACCACCATCACGTGCAATAAACTCACGGATCAATTCAGTACTATCACCCGAACCATAGCCACCTTCAGAAAGGAATGGTGCAATCTTTTTATTAGAAAATTCGCCGCCATATTCAAGTAGGAATGCCCTCATTGGTTGACTTAAAGTCATTGCCCAGGCCTGATAGCCTAAATAAATTGTGTCATATTGGCTCAAATCAGGTAACTGCATTTCAAGCTCTGGTGAATCATTTTGAATTCTTTCACAGTTAGCGCGATTGAGCGTTTTACGGTAATTTGCTGGATAAGGATTTCTTAAAGTAATTTCTTAAATATTAGCACCGGTTTCACGCGCAATTTTACTTGCGAGCAACTTAGTTGAGCCAGAACGTGACCAAAAGATAATAATGCTTTTGGCATCTTTAGTTAATTTTCTAACTGGTTGACCATCACGATTAGTATCTTGTCCATCGGATGGAGTGACATAACCATTCTCCCAATCATAGCCACGTCTTTCTAATTGATTTGCGCGAATATCTTCACCATTAATTTGTCCAACAACTGAACCTAAATATGAATAAGTACGACCAAACATAATTTTCTTTCCCCTCTTGTTCTCAATTGTTACTACAAGTATAAGGCGAGCAAGAGAGTGTGAAAATTACTTAATGTTGATGCTGGTATACGTTAAACGTATAAAAAAGCTCAATCCTCATTTGAGAATTGAGCTAATTTTTATTCATCTTTCTTATCGTCGCTTGCATCCCACACCTTTTTCAAAGCGGGAACCTTACCCAAGTCAGTCATTTCATCCTTGCCAACCACGATTAAGTTGTTAGGACCTTGAGCTAATTGGTTAAAGCTGTCCAAACTTTGGTTTCTGAAGTATCCTTCGCCGGCCTTTGACAAAGCTTCTTGCATCTTTTGTACACGATAAGCATCGGCATCAGCCTGCGTCTTAACAGCTTCAGCGTTGGCCTTAGCAGTAGCAACCAAAGCATCGTTCTTAGCCTTAGTGGTCATTTCAATGGTACGAGCTTCACCTTCGGCCTTAGCAATTGCGGCAGTCTTTTCACGGTCGGCGGTAAGTTGTTTGTCCATGGCACGTTGAATTTCAGCACTTGGTAAAAGTTCATCAACGTTGACACGAACGACCTTGATACCGTAGATATCAGTCAAGTCACCAGTTGCAGTGAAAAGTTGATCGTTAATTTCCTTAGTTGAGCCAAGGGCTGCGTTCAAATCCATACGACCAATAATGTCACGCAAGTGACCACGGATTAATTGCACCATTGATTCAACTGAGTCGGTGTTGTTGTAGAAGTAACGGTATGAATCAGTGACCAAGTAGTTCAAAGTTAAACTAGTAGAAATTTCAGCGTTATCTTTGGTAATGATTGAGTACTTAGAAATTTCAAGTGGTTGAAGTGCTAATGGAACTTTGCGAATTCTTTGGAAAAGTGGCCAGACAAAGATAAATCCAGCTTTTACTGTCTTAGAATACTTACCCAAGGTTTCAACCAGACCTTCATTATTTTGTGGAACGATTCTAAAACCAAAACAAACATACACAATAACTAAAACAACAATAATGCCAATAATAATTCTTGCCATCATAATTTTTACCTCAAAACTTAGTTGTCTTTCTTTTCATTCTTTTCCGCATCAAGCCTCTTGGCGACATCTCCAAGCAAATCTTCCCTTCCGGTCAATGTGTTCAGGCGCTCGTCAAGCAGTTTGGCGTATTCATATTTATTCATTTGATCCAAATTATCCCATGCATTTGGAATCTCTACTCTGAAAGGAATACCATTATGAAGAATAATCTGATCATAGAACATGTTAATTGCCGTAGCTGAATTTAATCCCAGCTTTTTCAGAATAGCTTCTGCCTTTTCCTTCTTTTCTGGATTCATTCTGACATAAAGTCCTGTTGTTTTTTCTGCCATAATTTTTACTCCTTTCTGAATTTGATACTATTATATATTATTTGCATATAAATTGCATATATTTTTGTAAAATATTTCATTTTGAATTAATCGATCTTAATAGCTAAAAATAGATTTGGTTTTCAGAGTATACTTATATTTATAGAAAGTGAAAATGAAGGAAACAACAATGAAAACTAACAGAAATTCAAAGATTAAGAAAAAAGACAAGAAATTGAAGAGTTAGGTTATAATCCTTCCGAACAACGTGCTGTTGGTAAAGAAAGAATTACTGATTAATATGAAATAAAAAGTGCTGATAGTCTTCATAAGCAAAGACACATCAGCACTTTTTTACTTGGTTAAATTTTTATTATTCTACAAATCAGTAATATGGAAAATTTGGTTTTCCAAAGTTCTTAACTTATATTCTCCACCCTTAATGTACTTTTGGTGGTAAGCCACAGTTAAGTAAATATCATTTGCGGCATTAACATGGATACTTTCCATTTCACTGTAACGATCAGGCAAATCAATACCATCAATCATTGCTACTTGCCAGTTATCACTGTTTGTTTCACCCCATGGGAACTTAACAATCTTACGTGACCAAGTAGTTACTTCACCAGTTTCATGGTTAATCTTTGGTGACAATTGGTTAGAAATATAGATATTCTTGTCATCATCAATAGCATAGCCTTGAACTGAATCAATCATTTGTAGCATTTCTTCATCTGGAGCAACACTTGGATTATCGAAGTTGTCGATGTGGAAAGCACTCAAGCAATGTAAATCAGTGATTAGCGTGTTCTTAGTGCCATTTTCATTCAACTTTTGGTTTACTTCATTTAAGTCAAACAAACCAAAGTGACCTGAACCATCATCCCAAATTGAAGCAATCATGAAGTACTTGCCATTTGGTGAAACTGAAGCTTCTACTCTGTGCAAGTGATCATGACCATCATAAGGAACGTCGGTTACGTGATTCAAGTGTGACAAACGTGGAAGTTGTGTATTTGAAGTATATCTTTCTGGTAAAAGTCTTGGGTACTTTACTCGTGCAATTTGAGTAGTCCAGTTGCCTGAATTTGGTTTAGCACCTACGAAATATTCATCCTTGTCATTAGCTGGTACCCAGGTTTGCGTGTGGCCAAAGCCCATCATTACTAAGTGTGGATCAGTATAATCGATGTTCTTGGTTAAACCTTCATGTTTTCTATAAACCAACACATCATGTGCACTGTGAAGAAGTTGCAAGGTAAAAACATGATCACCATTTATTACACCAACTTGCGCTACAACATGGTGCATCCCATTCAAGCGATAAACCAAATGAGGTGTAATACTTTTAACCATTCTTATTTATCTTCTTTCTTTATATCTATTCATTTTCACTTATACACAAATTATATCCTACCATCAAAAAATAGATTGACTTTATGCCGATAACTTCCAATAATTAGAGTAAATTTTTCTTGGAGGGAAAATTATGAAAAGAAGAACAACACTTTTATTGTCGAGTGCAGTAACCATTGCGGCATTATTTAGCTTCAACTCAAAAGTTCAAGCTACGGCTGATCCTACGATCAAGGCAACAAATTACAACATGATCGTGAAGTTGGACACTCGCAAGAATCAATTAACAGAAAAAGTTACTATGCACGTTGTTAATAACGGCAATGAACCTGTTAGAAATTTATTGGTTAGAAATATTGCTAGCGGCGTGTTGAAATACGACCACAAGAATTTTGAGGCTACAAGAAATGCGACAACTTCAGTTAAAAGCATTTCATCAGATGGTCAAAAGCTTTCTTACACTACCGGTAAAGACAAGAGCAATTTATTTGTTAACAAAAGTCTAAATACAGGTGAATCTACTGATTTAACTGTCAACGTAGTTACCGGTGTACCTAAGAGACAAGATCGTTTTGGCTACCGAAATATCAACGGCGGTAAGGTTTATAACCTGTCATTCTGTTTCCCATACTTAAGCGATTATCGCAACGGTAAGTGGAATTATCACCCATACTACGATGCTGGTGAAAACCACAACAGTGCTGTAAGCAACTTCCACGTTAGTTTCTTTGCACCTAAGAGCTACAAGGTTGCAGCTTCTGGTCAAAATACCACTAAGAATGGTAAAACCACAATTGTTGCCAACAACATGCGTGAAGTCGGCATCACAGCTTCCAACAAGTTCAAGGTTGACCACGCTTATGCAAACGGCGTAAGAATCAACGACTACTACCTTGCAAGCAAAAACAGCAAGCAATACAACAAGCTTGCTTTGATGACTGCCCAAGACAGTTTTCACATTTTTACCAAAAAGATCGGCAAATATCCTTACAAAGAAATCGATATTACTGAAGGCTTGCTTGGCAAAGATACCGGTGGGATGGAATATCCTGGCTTGATCATGATCGACGCTAGTGGCTTTTTACAAAAGAAGCACCCACTTGATAGATATAATGAATTAACTGAAGATGTTTCTCACGAAGTTGGTCACCAATGGTTCTACGGCACTGTCGGCAGCGACGAATACATGGAACCTTGGCTTGACGAAGGTCTTACCAACCTCCTTGAAAATGGCGTTTACGATTTGACCTACACTAAGAGTAAGTCCTACTGTGTTAAACTGATGCACAGCAAGTTCTACACTCGTAAGAACGTCAAGCGTGCTAACAAGATCTTAAAAGAAAATGCTAACCAATTCATTAATAAGAATCAAAAGGCCAACTACATCAACTACCCTGTTAATAATCCAACAAAAGGCGTTGATACTGAAGACATGGCTTACGAACTTGGTATGGATTTCCCTGCTGTTTTAAAAGTAGCCATGGGTGAAAATAAGTTTTTTGATGCTTTACACGATTACTACCAAACTTACTACTTGAAGCAAACAACCACGCAAGACTTCTTGAACATTATCCGCAAGTACGATAATTCAAAGAAAGTTAACAACGTGATCAATAAATTTATTGATCCTAAGTACTTAAGTGAATAAAATCAAATAACCCCGAAAACGTTTGAGTTTCGAGGTTATTTTTATAGTCTCATAAGTGCTAAAATCAACTTAATGGATTATTACAAAGCAGACAAAATATGACTACTAAAAAATTAGCAACTATCGCAGCAGCTTTATTAATCAGTGTTGCACCAGCAGCTGCCATTATCAATCAACCTGTTCACACAGTTCAAGCAGCTACGCAATCACAAAAAGGTAAAGTTACTCTCAAGAAATCCTTTAACGGCACAGTTCAAGTCTTCAACAGCAAAGGCAATGCCACTACCACTACCCAAAAAGTCAATGGCAAGAAGATGACTGTTGCTTCAACGGTTAAATCAGGCTCAAGTTTTAAATATTATGGCAAGCCTATCCTGATCCAAGGTAAAAAAGTAGATGCAAAAACTTCTAAGAACTACCACTACACTACCGCTTCTTACGTTAACATCGGTAAAAAACGCTACATCAAATCTTTGAATGTTAGCTCAATGGATGGACAAAATGTTTTAATCTTGAGTTCCAACTCTCGCATTTATGATAAAAACGGTCACCGCACTACTTTCAATGGTATGTCGCTTATTCCTAAATATATGCTAGTTAAAACGCCAGCTAAAACCCACGCCACAACTAAGAATGACGTATTTTACTACTTCTCAAATCTTAGCGGATCTAAAAAGAGAAGTTTGAATACAACCACTATCAAGGGCAAGCAATTCTACGCCTTAGGTAATGGCGCTTATATCTATGCTTCAAATGTTGGCTTTGTCAACGGCAACACTCTTTACCAAGCTTCTGGCACCACTACAGCCACTATTTTAAACAAGATCCACGTTTTAAATAATAAGCTCAAGTCAACTAGCAAGTTGCTCAAGATTGGTCAAAAAGTTAAGGTAGATGCCACCAAGACCACTGGTAAAGGCGACAGCGCTGCACTTTACTTCAGAATTGCCGGTACCAAGGGCAAAAATGCACAATACATTTACTGGGGCGACGATGCTGAATATGGTATGGATCAAGAAAGCACCACAGATGAATTCCAAGGCAACTTCAATTTAGATAATCACCTTGCTAATTAAGATAATATGCTAAAATTAAATTAACGATAATATATGGCGACCTAGAATCGTGAGGTTTTCCTCAAAGTATCTTTCTAGGCCGCTTTTTTCAATGTAGGAGAAAATTTATGGATGAATTATTTGCTAAAGCGCCGATCAAAAAGGTCTACTTTAAGCTAGCATTGCCAGTTGTTCTAGGGATGATCACTACCATGATCTACAACTTGGCAGACACGATGTTTGTTGCCAAAACGGGTGATACAAATCTAGTAGCAGGAATTACGATTGGTGCTCCACTTTTTACTTTTTTAATCGCTGTTTCTGACATTTTTGGGCTCGGTGGATCTTCACTAATTTCACGGCTATTCGGTGAAAGAAATTATCAATTAAGTAAACGTGTAAGCAGTTTTTGTATGATCGGTGGATTTGTTACTGGTTTAATACTAACAGCCATTTTACTAATTTTTGAAAATCCGATTCTTCATCTTTTAGGAGCAAAAGCTGCCACCTATCAAGATGCTGCCGATTTTTATCGTGTAATGTTAGAAAATATTGG
>NZ_PCYU01000119.1:0-499 GCF_002553775.1 Lactobacillus sp. UMNPBX16 | reverse complement strand
TGTGACTCTTGATGGCTTGAGTAACTGAGTTGGTACCGATGACTGTCATTGATACCTTTTCCAAGTTTGGTGTACCACGCTAGTAATGCGGGTTACGTTCCCCAGTGCCACATTGACCACGAACAAGCTTGCTTACGCGGAATGGGCCGTAGAAGAGTGGTTGTTTTCTAACCTTGTCACTAGACATCAACTTGGAGAATGGTACGTCCTTTAAGTAATGGTAAGGTTCAGCGTATTCCCAGAAGTAACCGTTACCTGATTGAAGCATACCAGGCTTCATTTGTTTAAAGTGAATTACGACCTTGCGGCCATTTTCGCCATCAGGCATCTCAATACCAGAAATCTTCTTGCTCTTGCCTTCGTGATATTCTGCTAAACCAACAATGTCGGCAAGAGAATCGGTATAACGTTGTGACTTGGAGTCTTTATTAGCAATAATTTCATAAGCGTATTCCACGTCTTTAGCATTAACTTGCTTGCCGTCTGACCACTTAACACC
>NZ_PCYU01000118.1:0-204 GCF_002553775.1 Lactobacillus sp. UMNPBX16 | reverse complement strand
GGCTTATGTTGCTTTGCATATTTGAAAATTAAGTGAGCATTGGAATGCATAAACTTTTTGAAAAACTTGATTTGTTCTTGGCTAAATCCATCATTATTTAGCCATTTATATGTAGGTAAAATAGATCTTGCTTCATTGAAGCCCCAAACGGCAACATAATAAATCCTCCTCTCGATTTTTACTTAGTTTTAACCAGCTTAAATT
>NZ_PCYU01000117.1:0-345 GCF_002553775.1 Lactobacillus sp. UMNPBX16 | reverse complement strand
TGGAAGACCAATACAACGCAGTTCAATACAGTGACAATAAGTACAATCCAGTAAATATTACTACTTATGCAGAAGCTGTTAAGGCTGAACTTAAGAACCAACACATTACTGTTGACAATGCTGGTAACTTTGAAGCACCTGATACCTTCACTGTAACTTTGAATGCTAAGTCAAATGTTAACGGCAAGACTGCTTCATTACCTGTAACTGTTTCAGTTCCAAACGGTAAGAAGACTACTGTTGACAGCCAAACCAAGACTATTATGCACAACGCTTACTACTACAAGGAAGACGGTACTACTCGTGCTAACAACGACAAGGCTAAGCGTTACGAATCAGTAACTG
>NZ_PCYU01000116.1:0-247 GCF_002553775.1 Lactobacillus sp. UMNPBX16 | reverse complement strand
ACTACAAGGGTAAGCCAAAGCTTTCAAAGATTACTGCTACAGTAATTAACCCTAACTCAGTTGCTCAAAGTATTAAGTCAAGAAAATTTGACGTTACTCAAGTAATCAACTCACAATGGAAGAACATCAAGGATACTAAGGGCGTTAACTTTATCGCTAAAATTCCACTACAATACTCATACTTAGGCTTTAAGGTTGGTAAGTGGGATGCCAAGAAGGGCGAAAACGTAATGGACAAGAATTCTAA
>NZ_PCYU01000115.1:0-220 GCF_002553775.1 Lactobacillus sp. UMNPBX16 | reverse complement strand
ATTGGTATCGACAATGAAAGACATCGTATATGCCTGTCTATTGAGCAAACTGAACCTTCTCCATTTGAACAAGCTACAGCTGACTTAAACGAAGGCGATATTTTTGAAGGTGAAGTAAAGTCATTAACTAACTTTGGTGCTTTCGTTGAAGTTGCTGATGGTATTCAAGGTTTGGTACACGTTTCAGAAATCTCAAACAAGCATGTTGACAAGCCAAGCG
>NZ_PCYU01000114.1:0-348 GCF_002553775.1 Lactobacillus sp. UMNPBX16 | reverse complement strand
AGACTCAGCCTGCTTTATGGACGTTGAGGTAAAGAACCACACGCTTTGAAGTAGTGATCAAGTTTCCGGACTATCGGGCAAGCACATGCCAAAGGCTGCTTCAAAAGGAGATTGACAGACATCCTGCCTGGTTTAAATCAATCACGTTTGACAATGGCTCTGAGTTTGCGGATATGACCAAGATCAAGGGCTGCCAGATTTACTTTGCTCACCCATATTCTCCATGGGAAAGGGGCACCAATGAGAACTGCAATGGTCTTTTGCGTCAATTCTTCCCTAAGGGCAAGAGCATGAAAGACAAGTCAAAAGCTTATGTTCAACAGGCAACTGATGCCATTAACCACAAAT
>NZ_PCYU01000113.1:0-298 GCF_002553775.1 Lactobacillus sp. UMNPBX16 | reverse complement strand
AATATTATCTTTCTGTTGCTAGTTGTATTGATATTAATAGTGAGAAAGGAAAACTGTATCAAATTTTTACTACCGTTAGTGGTAATAGATATTATATTCTCAAATGTTTCAGTATTTAGTAAATTATCAGAACAAAGTACTAATATAGAGGCATATGCAAAAGGTTATAACGAAATGAAGCAGACTCTTAATAAAATGAGTAAAAATGATAAATCATTTTATAGAATTGGGACGGCTGATGAGATGAACCCCAATGATCCATTGCTTTATGGTTATAATGGATTGTCGAACTATGTCT
>NZ_PCYU01000112.1:0-288 GCF_002553775.1 Lactobacillus sp. UMNPBX16 | reverse complement strand
TTATTTAATGTGTCCATTTAATTTTCTTACGCTTTTATTTCCCGAGAAATATATTCCATTATTTTATGCAATCAATACGATTGTGAATGTTGGTTTGATTGGACTCACAACGTACACATATTTAAAAAAATCAATCTTTCTTAATCAAAAATTACAACAAACGGGAACGGTGGAAAAATGGCGTCTTTTCTTAGCAACGCTTTTTCCATTTTCAGCCTTTTTTGCGAACTACATGCACTGTGTCATGTGGTCGGATGCAATTGTGCTGATGCCGCTGGTTATTTTTGG
>NZ_PCYU01000111.1:0-380 GCF_002553775.1 Lactobacillus sp. UMNPBX16 | reverse complement strand
TGCTGGCGATGCGCTCGCTTGGTTGCAGCAATATCGACTACCTGGTACCAAACCGTTTCGAAGACGGTTACGGCTTAAGCCCGGAAGTGGTCGATCAGGCCCATGCCCGTGGCGCGCAGTTAATTGTCACGGTGGCTAACGGTATTTCCTCCCATGCGGGGGTTGAACACGCTCGCTCGTTGGGCATTCCGGTTATTGTTACCGATCACCATTTGCCAGGCGAAACATTACCCGCGGCGGAAGCGATCATTAACCCTAACTTGCGCGACTGTAATTTCCCGTCGAAATCACTGGCAGGCGTGGGTGTGGCGTTTTATCTGATGCTGGCGCTGCGCACCTTTTTGCGCGATCAGGGCTGGTTTGATGAGCGTGGCATCGCA
>NZ_PCYU01000110.1:0-480 GCF_002553775.1 Lactobacillus sp. UMNPBX16 | reverse complement strand
TTCTGTTGGAAGAAATATCTTGCTTTTCTTCTGTTTGCCATCCAGCCAAAATCTGGACAGCAACGCGCAGTCTCTGTCCAGTTCCCGGTACTGTCGTCTCAGTTCTTCGTATCCCTTTGCCATCTCCGTTCGCTCCTTTTGTGTCCGATTGATCGGTTTTATAATCTTTTCTTCATCTTAGCACAGCATTTACGCTTCTTCAATACAACACAAAAAGGGACACTCTCTGAAAGTCTGCACTTTCAAAGAGTGTCCCTGATTACTTTATCTTCTGTCTCTTAGCTGAAAGACTGCTCTGTACGGTTAATGATCTCATCCTGAAGCGGTTTATCCAGGTTGCGGAAGAAATCACTGTATCCTGCAACACGAACAATCAGATCTTTATAATCCTCCGGATGTTTCTGTGCATTGATCAGAGTCTGGCGATCCACTACGTTGAACTGGATATGGTGACCATCCATCGCGAAGTAAGAACGGATC
>NZ_PCYU01000010.1:0-67757 GCF_002553775.1 Lactobacillus sp. UMNPBX16 | reverse complement strand
ATAGAGATCATAGCCCAGAAATGCAGTCAATTCAGCTTCTAGCAAGTTATTAACAGCCTGTTGTAGCTCTTTGCGCAATAAATCATTTATTTTGTCTGGATTGAATAGAGCTTGAGCAAAATCTTTGGTAAAATCATTCATGAAGGAGTTCTTCTTTCTGTATGTTTTTTTTTGTTCAAACCAATCATACGAGAAAGGAACTCCTTTTTCTAATGTTTAAAGAAATAAATTTAAGGAATCATTCATCCTTACACAAACTATTTTACAGTCTCGTTTTATCGGCCATTTCAGCATTTGAAGGGGTATTAAATGCTGTACTGTTTGGACAATTAACTAATATCAATTTTAGTAACATTGACCACGTTTATAAATTTATTGGCTTAGCCTTTGGCGCATATCTGATAGTCTACATAGCCATGCTCTTGTTTTATTTGGTTCAAAATAGAATTGTGATGCTATTAAATATTGCTTTAAAACAAGAATATTTTTATTCTAAATTTGCTAATTCAGACATGAAGCAAGCAAGAGGAGCAGATGTAATCAATTCGATTAGTGGTACTGCTAAAGAAATTGAACAAAAATATTTCTTTGGGATAACTGACATAGTTCAGTTTGTATTTAATGTGGTTGCATCGGCAATAGTTGTTGTAGAAACTAATCTGATTTTGGGAATTATTTATTTGCTTCTTTCAGCGCTAACCCTGATTCCAAGCTATATTGGCAAGAAGAGGATGAATGAGAAAACCGAAAAATGGAATAAATCTAACTCACAGTTGATTCAGGCAATGAAGGATATATTTGAAGGACGCTTAGAAATACTGAATTTTGGTGTCAGACATCTTTTCTTTAAACGATTTGATCGAATCTTGGTTAATGAGGAAGACAAATATCGTAAGATGAATAATTGTCAATTCCAGGTACAATTCATTGCATGGTTAATCTCTTTAGTTACACTATTGCTACCAATTTTTATTGGCTTGCTTTTTATGCAGAGAGGCTGGTTTAACGTAACGGTAGCGGCCATTATAACTTTAAGTTTGTCAGCTGATAGGGTTGTGGGATATCTAAGAACAATTGCTTTGTATCAGACTCAAATTCATAGCACCGATGCAATTAGAAAAATAAAAAGCTATAATTTTGAAGAAAGTGAAAGTGTTAAACAAGATAATCATGACTCTCAAGCTATTTTGAAAATAAAAGATTTGTCTTTTTCATATGGTGATAAGAAAATTTTAGATGGTATAAATTTAACTTTGCGTGATCATGACAAGATCATTGTTACTGGGGCTTCAGGCATTGGGAAAAGTACATTAATTAATTGTATTGCTAATAATCTGAAGTATAACGGTGAAATCACCTTTGCTGGTCATCAAATTAATCCTGCCGATTTCATCAAGATCTCGCAAAGAATCTGGTTATTCCAAGGTACAGTGAGGGAGAATCTATCACTTCTGCAAAACATACCTGATGATCTAATGCTTCATGAAGCAAAAAAGATGGGACTGATTCATGAGTTTGGCAATGATTTTTTAGATAAATTAATTTCAGATGACGCGAACAATTTATCAGGTGGTCAGGCACAACGACTTGCTTTAGTTAGAGGTCTAATTCGTTCTAAGAAGATATATTTGCTTGATGAGATTTGTTCAAGTTTAGACCCTAAAAATAGTGATGCCATTCATAAGATAATCTACCAATTGCCGGCTATTGTCATTGAAATAGCACATAACTATAATCCACAACTTGCACAAGAGAATAAAGTGCAAGTTTATAAACTGATAGATGCCAAACTACAGAAGCAAAATTACATTGAGCAATAAAAAAGACGGGAGCTGAATTTCAACTCTCGTCTTTTCGTCATTAAGAAATTAAATTTTAATTGAATGAGACACTAATTTATTTCCTTAATATTAGCTCAATTCTTTGATGATAGCTTCCAAGGTCTTCTTAGCTTCATCTTGAATTGGAGTTTCTGGGTGTTCTTCATCGTACTTGTTGAGCCAGTTCAAACGATCTTGCATTCTCTTAGCTAAGGTCTTTTGGTATTCTGGGTCTTCAAGGTGAACTTCATAACCATCAATAGGTAAGTATGATACACCCTTGAAGTTGCCGAATGGCTTGAAGTCGCTATCCTTGATGCTGCCGTTAGCCAAGTCTTCGATTAACTTCTTAGTAACTTCCTTAGGAATATCCTTGCCCATGAATGCATCAGTGTTCAAGCTGTAGCAGCTAGCACCACGCTTAGTGAACAATTCCTTGAAGTCTCTGTAGTCACCTGAAACTGGGTAAGCTCTGAATGGGTCTGCAAATGGTTCAATAACCAAAGTATTCATGTCAAAGCCCTTAGGTAAGTTTTCAGCTGAAGTACGCTTGGTTGCTAAAGTACAACCCATAGTAGTTGCCAATACTGGGTCATCGATCTTGATGATTGGAGGTAATGAACCGTCCTTCATAATCCAGAACAATGCAGTAATTGGTGACTTTTCGAAGTCTACACGGTGAGGACTAGTGTAGCGGGTCTTGATAACACGACCGTTGTTGTTACGTAAGTCTTCGGTTACGATAACTTTCTTGCCGTCTTTGTCTAAGGTTACATCACAGTTCATAATAGTGGTGTAGTACTTAGTCTCGTGGTGGCCTGCTGGGTAGTCGTGAGTCTTGTCAAAGTATGAAGGTTCAAGAGCTACTGAAGAACCGTCTTCACGTGAAATAATGAAGGCATCATCGTGTAAAACAGTGATGTCATATTTACCATCGTACATTTCGTGAGTCAAAGTTGACTTACCTGAACCTGACAAGCCGTAGAAAGCAAAGGTCTTGTCGTCTTTGTTGTCAAAGTGGAATGACTTTTCACCACCGTGACATGCAGTGTAGCCATGACGGTGAGCAATTGCCCAAGCTAAGGTCAAAGTACCTTTCTTAAGTTCACCGAAGTAGCGTAGGTTAAAGACAGCAGCACAGTTATGTGGAGCGTCAAATACGCCTAAGCCCTTAGGGTAATCTTCGTCTTGAACATTTGGATCGAAGTAGAAGTAAATATCTGGTTCATCGTAGAACTTTGACTTTTCGTATAATTTTTCAGCTTCATCGTCAAAGAAGTGGAAGTTAAGGATGTATGAAAGAAGGTTAAAGGCTTGATCTTCGGGCATCATGATGTGAGCTTTTACAGTGAATGATGGGTCAAGACCTACTAAAACAGTAGCCTTTAAGTATTTTTGTTCATGTCCCTTGTAAATATCTTCACGTAAGTTGCCGTCTAATGCTTCAGCATCTTCATTAGGATTGTCAACGAAGTGACGAGCACTGGCAGTTCTACCTAAAATCTTGCCGTGGTTGTAAACTAATTGAGTTGCACCATGTGGCAAACCTAATTCCTTAGTGTGTAAGATTGGCAAGTCAGTAACAATAACGCCTGATTGCTTCTTAGCTAAGTTATAAGCTTCTGCAACACTGGTTACTTCGTGGACATTGTTGCCGTAAAATGCACTTTCAATAGTGGCACGAGTGCGGCTAAACATTGGATTATCTTTTCTTAATTCATCTTGAGAATAACGTTCTTTTGTACTCATATTAAGTTTTTGTCCTCTCTAGGAAGCTTTTATAAAAACGCTTTCAATAACTTACATAAACTATAGTAACATAATTGCTTGTTAATAACCACACAAATATAAAAATATAAAATTTATGAAACCTAAAAATATACATGAGGAGCTGACATGCGTGACTTTGGTAAAAAATAAATCGATGATATAATGAACGTACGTGCGAAAAAAAGGAGACAAAATGGATTCAAATCAACTCTTCAAATATGTCTATGCCAAATATGGTTTGAAATTTAAGCCTGCTGTACCAGGTTCCACTAGCGTTTACGTTTTAATGTCACCAGTTGATAGTGGTTATTTTGCGATGTTATCACGTGGGCAAGGTCAGAGTATATTGGACCTGAAATGTGGTGCAATGGCTGCACTAATAAGAGATTTGCCTGGCTTCACTGATCCAATGAAGATCAAGGCGGCAGATTGGGTTGGGGCAATATTAGAAAAAGTTAGTGAAGATTCACTCAAAAAAGCACTTGATTTTGCTTTTAAACTGGCGATGAATGGTGATGAAGTAAATATCGCCCAGAATCAATATTTTTATATTGCACCAGATAAAGTAGATGACCGCTATCAAGCCCAAGCAATTAAACCAAGTGAAAATCTTCGCAAGAAGCATAACAATAGTCTGGTTCCAGATAGAATTAGAAAGATGCTAGAAATTTATGACTACAGCATTTTGCCCAGTCGTGGCCGAGCTAAGAATTTTTATCAACAGGCTAGGATGATGGCCGACTATGATGATGATTATCCTGAATTTTTTGCCTTTAAGCGTTTTTATCCAACTTATCACGATATGAATACTGGGCAGCTTAGAAGTTACTTTACTTGGCGTAGCAAGATTCGCCAGCATGTTTTTGAAAAAACGAGTACATCCTATGCCTTTGTTTATATTTATGAATTACTGAACAATATTGGTGTTGATGACGCACAAGATGGATATGAAAAGCTGTTAGAATTTGAAGGAAAATATGTGCGACAATTTGACATTAGTATTGATGTATATTTACAAGACTGGCTCAAAGATTATGTTCTTTATTATGATTTAGACGAAAAAATTATTAAGCAGCGCTTTGCATCTGAGATTAAGCGTGATCATGATTATGAGGTTTTACACCATCCAGAAAAATTTACTGCGCAAGAGTTAGCAGCAGTCTTTGCAAAGAAAACGACTTATTGGAATTCATCTAAAGTTATTAATAAGAATGAAAAG
The DNA here is from genome assembly GCF_002553775.1 of Lactobacillus sp. UMNPBX16. Classification (NCBI taxonomy): domain Bacteria; kingdom Bacillati; phylum Bacillota; class Bacilli; order Lactobacillales; family Lactobacillaceae; genus Lactobacillus; species Lactobacillus sp. UMNPBX16. The sequence continues at coordinate 62,948 of NZ_PCYU01000010.1, read as the reverse complement.
TTATTTGTTCAACTGTTGCGTTACGTGTGGCTGGAGCTGCTGGATGCTAAAAAATACGGCATTGCATATTACAGTGCGTTTGTGGGCAAGCCTGATATAATTGAAAAGCCAATCTTTGCAGGCAGTGTTTTTTATCTGCGAAAACAACAAGTAGCTGACCATCAGATTGATGCAGTAAGAAAGTATCATTTTTACCAAGGAAAATGGCAAATTCATTGTGATCAACAAATCAGCCGTCAGCGGGTTAATTTAAATAATTTTCTCCATGAATTAGATAGAGTGGCGCGAACAGAATTTAAACTAGGTCGGTCGATTAAGCCGCGATTTATTGATCAAGCTGTACTTAAGGCAATTAACGCGGGGGTTGCTGAATATCACATTCAAGAAAAAAAGGCGCAGATTGATCAGATTAAGATTGATTTTTCCGATTTGGATCAAATTCGGGCCAATGCTTCGAAGACGCGTGATAGTTTGTTAACGGATGAGGAAAAGCAGCTAGAGCAGGCAGAAGCGCAAGAAGAAGTAGAAAAACAAGCAGATGAAACTGTCAAAGTTGATAATGAATATGGCTTAGATGAAAATGAAATGTTTTTCTTAACTGCATTGCTGATGCAGCAGCCTTGGCAGACCTATTTGAAGCAGCACCACTTAATGGCATCAATTTTGATGGATAATATTAATGAAAAATTATTTGATGAATTCGGTGATGTGGTTTTAGAAAATAACGAACAGGACCAACCACAAGTAATTACCGATTATGTAGATGACTTAAAAGATATGTTTTTGAAGGGATGAAATCATGCCACAAAAAAGAAGAGTACCAAAAAGAATTGCGCAAACTGTCCTTAATTCATTAAAGGGTGGGGTAGTGCCAAGAATAGGGTTACCTTATATTACCGTGGGGAGAAAGGCCGAGATTGAGGCCCTATTACACGATGTGGATGTTATTCAAGAAGGCGGAGCAAGCTTTCGTTTTATCGTGGGTCGTTATGGCTCAGGAAAAAGCTTTTTACTTCAAACGATCCGTAACTATGTGATGGATAAAAATTTTGTTGTTGTAGATGGTGATTTATCACCTGAACGTCGGCTGCAAGGATCAAAAGGACAGGGTTTAGCAACATACCGTGAATTAATTCAGAACTTATCAACTAAGACTAGGCCTGAAGGTGGTGCCTTGACTTTGATTCTAGATCGCTGGATTAATTCAGTGCAGATGCAAGTTTCGCAAGAAACAGGCTTAAATAATGATGATCCTAAATTTGAGCAAGCAGTTGACCAGAAAATTTATGGCGTCATTTCTTCATTAAACGAATTAGTTCATGGTTTTGATTTTGCTAAATTGCTGAACATGTACTATCACGCTTATATGAGTGGTGATGATGAGACTAAGGCTAAAGTAGTCAAGTGGTTCAGAGGAGAATATAGCCATAAGACTGAGGCTAAAAAGGAATTAGGCGTTGATATCATTATTAGTGATAGTGATTGGTATGAATATTTAAAGTTATTTGCGACTTTCTTTAGACAAGCGGGCTATGCTGGTTTAATGATTATGATTGATGAATTGGTTAATATCTATAAAATTCCGAATGCAATTAGCCGCCAGTACAACTATGAAAAGATTTTGACGATGTATAACGATACCTTGCAGGGAAAGGCAAAATACCTGGGAATCATCATGTGTGGTACACCCCAAGCAATCGAGGATCGTCGCCGTGGCGTTTATTCATATGAAGCTTTGCGTAGTAGATTAGCAACTGGAAAATTTGCTCAAGCAGGTGCGCGTGATATGTATGCGCCAGTGATTAAGCTGGAACCACTAACCGCAGAAGAGATGTTGGTTTTAACGGAAAAATTGGCTGACATGCATGCGGGACTTTATGGCTATGAACGGACAATTACGGATGATGATTTAGCGCAATTTATCAAGATTGAATATGCGCGGGTTGGTGCGGATACTAATATTACGCCGCGTGAAATTATTCGTGACTTTATTGAATTGTTAGACATTGTTTGGCAAAATCCACAGACAGATATTCAGACTTTGCTTAATTCAGACCAATTTTCATATGCTAAGTCTGAAGCAGTATCTGATAATCAAGAAAAAGATTACACTGAATTTCAAATTTAAGGATTAATTATGGACGTTTTTTCACATTACGCGCCTTTTATTCAAGACTATATTTATGAACATGGATGGCGTACCTTGCGCCCGATTCAGGTGGCCGCAGCTGAGGAAATTTTTGAAACTGAGGATAATGTATTGCTCTCAGCTTCAACTGCATCAGGAAAAACAGAAGCGGCCTTTTTCCCAATTTTGTCGGATATTTATCAAGAGCCGGAAGATTCTGTTAAGGTGCTGTATATTGCACCATTAAAAGCTTTGATTAATGATCAATATGATCGATTGATCGAGTTGTGCCAGGATGTGGATATCCCTGTTTGGCGCTGGCACGGTGATGTGGCTCAAACGCAGAAGAGAAAGCTGCTCAAACATCCCTCGGGAATTTTGCAGATTACCCCAGAATCACTCGAGAGTTTTATGATTAATAAGCATATGGACATCCCGCATTTATTCGGTGGATTGAAATATATTGTAGTAGATGAACTACATTCATTTTTGCGAAGTGATCGTGGTGGACAGACTTTCTGTTTAATCGAGCGGCTAAGCAAGTTAGCTGGAGTCAATCCCAGAAGAATCGGACTTTCTGCAACGATTGGCAATTTGAAAGAGGCTAGTGCTTTTTTAGGTGCAGGTTCTAATCGGAAAACTGTCGCGCCCAAAGTGCAAAATCAACCTCAAATCTGGCATCTATCGATGGAACATTTTTATCAGACAGATCCCCAAGCTAGCAGCAAAGATTTTGATCCAAGCCAGATTGAACCTAAAACTGATCGGGCCCCCGAATTGGCAGATCCAGGAATTGGCTATATTTTTGAACATACGCGTGGCAGAAAATGTTTAGTTTTTACCAATAGTCGAGAAGAGTGTGAGGCAGTTTGTCAGGAGTTGCGGGCTTATTGTGCATATAATCATGAACCCGATCGTTTTATGATTCATCATGGCAATTTGTCACCTGCATTGCGTGAAACGGCAGAAGCAGCGATGAAAGATGAAGATGTCTATATGACAACTTGTGCCACTGCTACGTTAGAGCTCGGAATCGATATTGGACAACTAGAAGCAGCCTTTCAAATTGATGCTCCGTTTACCGTATCCGGTTTTTTACAAAGAATGGGACGCACAGGTCGCCGTGGCAATCCCCCGGAAATGCACTTTGTTATGCGTGAAGAGCATCCTGAATCGCGGGCAATGTTACCTGAATTGATTCCATGGCCATTGTTGCAAGGGATTGCCTTAGTGCAGCTTTATGCAGAAGAAAAATGGGTTGAACCGCCTGCACCTAACCGACTTCCCTATAGTTTACTCTATCATCAAACTATGAGTACGCTGGCATCAGGCGGGGAAATGACACCAGCAGAATTAGCTTCAAGGGTATTAACTCTATCGTATTTTCATAATGTTTCACAAGAAGACTATCGCATCTTATTAAAGCATCTGCTTAAAACTGGTCACATTGAATGGACTGAAAATCATGGCTTAATTGTTGGTCTTGCTGGTGAAAAAGTTGTGAATAACTTTAAGTTTTATGCCGTTTTTCAAGAAAATGAGGAATTCAGTGTGCATGCCGGCAGTGAAGAATTAGGAACAATCGTGAAGCCCCCTCCCGTTGGGGATAAGATTGCAATTGCTGGTCGCGTTTGGGTAGTTGAAGATGTTGATCGCAAGCGCCATCAAGTATATTGCCATGAGGTGAAGGGAAGAATTCCTGCTTTCTTTGGGGACGTGCCGGGGGATATTCAGCCGAAAATTTTGCAAAGAATGAAAAAGGTGCTGACTGAAAAGGGGATGTATCCGTATTTAATGCAGAATGCTCAAGCAAGATTAACCCAAGCACGTGACACTGCCGCCTTGGCTGAGTTGCCAAAGAAGAATCTGATCAAATTAGGTGGCAATATGTGGTGTCTTTTTCCTTGGACAGGGACTTACGCATTTTTAGCATTGGAACGGTTAATTAGAATTAAATGCGGTGAAAAACTAAATATTCGTGGCTTTAATTCTTCCCGTCCATATTTCATGTACTTTGCAATGGATGCCGATGAGGATGACTTCTGGCGGATCATTAATGAAGAAGCACAAAAAGACTTTGATCCCTTAGACCTGGTTTATCCTAAGGAAGTTCCTGGAATTGATAAGTATGATCAATATTTGCCAGATGAATTACTTAGAAAAGAATTTGCGCAGAGCGTTTTGGATATTCAAGAAATGAGACGGTGTGTTAAGGCAATGGCAGAGGACTATCAAGAGAATAAGTAGAATTCTGTTATAATAGAAAAAAACTGATTAGAAAAGAGAATAAAAATGGCTTTAAAAATTAATCAATCTGTTTCTAAAGATGCCCAGGCACGTGATTTGCTTAAGGAATTAATCAAGGTGCACCAAGTTCATCAAGCTTATAATGTGCGTGATTTGACTGATGCCGATGAACAGATTTTGGAGAAAGCATTTAACAAAACACGTCAATTAATGCCAAGAATTACTGCTAAGAAAATTAAGTTTGATGATAAGCAATGGGATTCATTGTTCAACTTATTGATGGCAGAACAAATTGCTTTTGCTCGAGTATTGAGTGAAGGCGATGAAAATTTGACGACTTATGCTCAAGCTAAAAATCAAGCTGAGCAAGCTGCAGCCTTAGTTAATGCACAAATGGTTAAATTGGATAAAAAGTAAAGAAATTCCTGCTCAATTTGGCGGGAATTTTTTGTTAGGCTTAATTTTAAATAGTAACTTTACAAAGGAGACTATAATTTTGTACACTACTTATAAAAAAGAAGTAAGTTAAAAGAGGAGCGCAATGCTACATAATTCAACAGTTGATGCACAAATCAATCATAGATCAATTAGAAAATTTAAAGATGAAGTGCTGAATAAGGAACAATTGGAAACTTTATACACAGTTTTTCAACATACTGCAACGAGCATGTTTATGCAAAATGCCAGTTTGCTTCATGTAACTGATCCTGAACAGAAAAAGAAAATCCAAGAGCTTTGCAATCAGAAGTATGTTGGCGCCGAAGGTGACTTATTTATCTTCATTGTTGATTTGTACCGTAATCAACAAATTCGTCAACAACTTGGCAAAGATGATGGCCGTGTTCATACGACTGATATCTTTTTCCAAGCTATGGAAGATACACTGCTTGCTTTTCAGAATGTGGCTAATGCGGTAGAAAGCATGGGATTAGGCTATGTGCCACTTGGTACGGTGAATGATCATCCTTTGGAGATGCTTAAGACTTTAGATTTGCCAAAACTGACTTTTCCAGTGTTGGGGATGCAAGTTGGTGTGCCAGATCAAGAACCACAGCTGAAGCCGCGCTTGCCACTTGAATATACATGCTTTGAAGGTAGTTATAAGAAGGATTTTGATGTGAAGGATCTTAAGGACTACGATGACGTGGTTACGACTTATTATGATTTGCGGGATGCTAATCGCCGGATTGATTCATTTACCAAGCAGATTACTGGCAAAAAGCTTGATAATCATGAGACCGATCGGGATCAATTGCCGGAAGAATTGCATAAACAAGGCCTTTGTTTAGATTGGAAATAGAATTGCAACAAGAATAATGCTGTGGTGATTGCACCCAGTGAATTGTTTTGGTATAATTCATTTGTTGTGAGGTCGCTGAATTAGCTCAGTTGGTAGAGCATCTCCCTCGTAAAGAGAAGGTCGCCAGTTCGACTCTGGCATTCAGCATCAGAGTATTACTAAAAAGCATTATTTATTTTCAATATTGTTAATAAATGATGCTTTTTTTGGTTGTATGAATTACGTTCAATAATGAAAGGAAACGTAGTATGCAGATATGGCAATGTTTTTTCTAAGAAACAACTTAATGAGTTCATGGTGCAAAGTTAATTAGTAAAACAAAAAACTGTATCACTCCAATGACATTAGCCTAGAGTGATACAGTTTTTTTACATATTACGCAGATTTTTATTGAAAATAATCATTGCGATTACTAGTACTAAAATTGAAGCAGAAGTGGCAAGCGTACTCCAAATGTTACTATGAGAAGTAATCAGACTGCGAATTAGCGCAGTAACACCTAAGCCCAATAGAAAATTGATGCTAGTGTGACCGTGATGACGCAAGGCTGAAATAATCATTGCAGTAAATTCAAAGAAGAGGAAGAAAACGATAATTTCTGACATAATCTCGGAGTTGCTTTCTTCGATCTTAGTTGAAAATAATGATTGGCAAAGTGGAATTAGATCGCGGAATAAGAGTATGATCAGAATAATCCCGAGTAAACCAATTGCGACTACTAGTAGATTCTGTAAAAGGCGAGTAAATTTAGCGGTAAATTTGTTGAAGTTTTTCATGGCTTTAATCCTTTCTTTTTTACCATTATAGAATAAGCAATAAGATTAGGGCTAGTGTGCTAAATATTATGCGTCAAACATGCGAAAGCGCTTTTTCTTTTCTATAATAAAAATAGAAGAACTAATGAAAGGAAAGAATCATGTCGCTTAGAACAAAATTTAATTACATGGCAACTGGTCGTCCTTATAATGATGCGGATCCTCGCCTTGACACCTTGAGAGACCTTGCTACCTTGAAGACCAATAATATTAATAATGAGAATGATCACGCTAAAAAAGAAATATTAATCAAAGAACTCTTTGGTTCAACAGGTGAGCATCCCTTCGTAAACCCTAATTTTCGTTGTGAATTCGGACAAAATATTCATGTTGGGGATAACTTTTATGCCAACTATGATTGCACGATTTTAGATGGCGCGCCTGTTTATATTGGAAACAATGTTTTGTTTGGTCCTAAGGTTGGCTTGTATACCAGCAACCATTTATTTGATCCAGCCGAACGAAAAGCCGGTGGCTGTGTTGCACATTCGATCGGCATTGGTGACAATGTCTGGCTAGGTGCAGGGGTTAGCGTAACTCCAGATACAATTATTGGACGTAATTCAATTATTGGTGCAGGCAGTGTAGTTGTGAATGACATCCCAGATAATGTAATTGCAGCGGGGAATCCATGCAAGGTAATTAGAAAGATTACCGCTGCAGATCGTACTGGATTCGATCCTAATAGTGGTCAATTTCTATAGAAAAAAGACAGTAGTTGATTTCAAACTACTGTCTTTTCTGATCATCTTAATCTAGCAACGCCATTCAACGCCGGTCATTTTTACATTCTTTTGAGCTTTAATTAACTCGGCGCCATTGCCGATATCAACGCCGCCATCAAGCAATCCTTCGTCACTCTTTAAGTTGAGGGATGCATTGGCGTAGTCAACCACTAAATTTGGTCCCATCATTGTGGTGTCGTATTTAGAAGTGTAAATATTGATTCCTTGGTTATTTTCAAATTTGATTGGATAATCAGGATCAACTTTGTCTACATAAATAATGGAAAAGTGACTGCCAATTGCACAACCGCCGCCTTTGATAGAATATTTACCACCACCATCGTCGGCGATTAAAATTAGAATTTTATTCAAGATTTCGCGTCTTTTTAAGTAGTCAAGCGCCTTGTCAGTGAATGTAATTTTCATTTCGAACACTTCTTTCTTGTTTCATCTTGTTAACTCAATTATAGTCAAAAAGAATAGTAAATAAATTAATTTAAATCAAAAATGGAGGAAAAATAAATGACTGATAAGAGCCATGATCCAGATAATTTTGATTGGCTGGATTCCATTATTAATGAAGAAACTGACAAACGTGTAAAAAATGAAGGTCCTCAAAAGAAGGATCAAACAAGTGATGATTCTGATAATCATTGGTTTGATTCGATCATCGATGCAGCAGTTGAAAAACGTACTAAGGAAAATGAACGGATTCTGCACAAATTGAAGGAAAAAGAAAATCAAAATAAGTAAAAAGGTGGAAGAAACACTCTAGGCTTGGAGTTCTTCCACTTTTTATTTATTCAGTGTAGATAATGATCATTTCCTGCCATTCATTGCTTTCGCCGATGTTGCGAAATTCAAGCTTGAATACCCTGGCGTTTGGATGTTTTTCTTCCCAGCTAGAATAAGCATCAGATGGCATGTCTTCAGTTGATTGATATTTGAAAGAATCAACATGTAAGTCCTTTGCATCAATTGCATTTTCTTCATTAAACATTGCAATCACTTCTTTTCATATCTATTGTAGCCTTTTTTTGCCGGAGGTTAATTTTAGGATTGCATAGAAAAAGAACCAGTGTACATCTGCTATAATTAAGAAAAGAATGTTAGTTTAATTTAGCCCATGGGGTAGTATGAAATGAAAAAAATTATCAATCGAACGCTGTTGGATGATCGAGTGAAGGAGAACTATATCTTCATTTCTGATATTCATGGCAACTTAGAAACCTTAGACTTAATCAAGCAGGCAACAGCAGATTTTCCAGAAGCACAATTAGTTGCGGGCGGTGACTATGTTGATGGCCGCGAGCATGTGAAGGAAGTATTGGATTATTTAATTGAACAAAAAAGCGAAGGAGCAATCGTACTACTGGGTAATCATGAGCAAATGTTACTCAATTTTGCGGAGAAGCAGGAACATCAAGATGGCATTTGGTTTTATAACGGTGGTGGCAAGAGCCTAGTTAGTCTGTTTGGCAGTACAGTTTTGCCTGATGAGTTGCGTGATAGTGAGTATTATCGCTTTCTAAAAGGCTGTCCTATTATGTATGAAACGCCACACTTGATTTTTGTTCATGCGGGTGTGCGGCCAGATGAACAGTATAATGATCCGGAAACTTACTCTGAGATAGAGTATGGCTTGAAATTTGACTATGATTTTTACCGTATTTGGGCACGAGATAAATATTGGTATTCCGATTCCTTATTGAAAATGATGGCTCATAACAAAACGGGCAAAACAATTGTGACTGGTCATACGCCAACAGCTGCTTTAGAAGGAAAATATGATGATGGTCGACAAATGAGGCGGCTATCGATTGATGATTGTATCGTTAGAACAGTGCAATACCCAGGTGAGCCAGCAAGAATTTTTACTGACGGTGGTTCACACTCTGATCCATTGATTTATCCACATAATGATGGGAATGTTGTAGTGCTAGATGGCATGGGTAAAATAGTCCGTGTTTATAACTGGAAGCATCCCCACGGTACAAGATTTGAAAACCAATAAAAAAGCATCCCTTGCGGATGCCTTTTTTCGATTTAGAGATCAAAATTTGCTTAATCTTCGACTTTCTTTGCTTCGTTCATAGCCTTCATGATTGAAGGGTTCTTTGAATGACAATCTTTGATCATTTGTAAATCTTCTTCGCTTAACTTTACTTCGTATTTAGCCATAACTTCATTTCCTCACTTTATTCTTATGATTACATGTAAACTATAGCACTTACAGACATAACTGCAATATTTTTCTTGGTAGATTAATATTTCTGTGAAAATAGTGGTAATAAAATTGCTTTCATTATATTATTGATTAGATAGGTATATACCAAAGAAACACGAGCTTATTTTTAGATTGAAGATAAATAACAAATCAAGTAAAATATATTATAAAATGTTACTATAGTGTTCTAATATGTGATATAATCTCATCGTAAGGCGGTGAGATTATTTTTTATGACTGACTATTCTAATCGAATTATGTATTTAAAAGAAGCTGCTGCTTATGTTGGCAAAGCTCCTTTTACCCTTCAAAGCTGGGATCGTGCTGGCAAGCTAAAAGCGCACAGAACCGAAAACAATAGACGTTTCTACTATCAATCAGAGCTTGACGCTTATTTAGGTATTAGACGTGACCAAGCTGATCATCGAAAAACTGTAGCCTATGCAAGAGTTTCTTCTAATGGTCAAAAAGATGATTTGCAGGATCAGATAGCCTTCTTAAGGCAGTTTATTAATGCCAAAGGTATTATTGCGGATGAATTTATTTCTGATATTGGTTCAGGTCTAAATTATAAGCGTCCTAAATGGCTTAAGCTGATCAAGGAAGTGGATCAAAACAGAATTAAAGAAATCTACGTTACTTATGAAGATCGGTTTATCAGATTTGGCTTTAAGTTCTTTCAAGAATTCTGCTCTTGGCATAATTGCAAGATAATTGTGCTTAACAACGAAGATACCTCGCCAGATAAAGAAATGGTTGACGATTTAATCAGTATTATCCATGTCTTTTCTTGTCGCTTGTACGGCTTAAGAAGATACAAGAAAAAAATACAGGACGACCCTGCTTTAAAGAATAAATAGGTCTATGAATAAAGAGAAAGGCGGTGAAATTATGTCTAATTATTATATTAAAACCCGCAGCTATGAGGTGTTTGCAAGCAAAGCAATGAAAAATATCTTAGACCGCAATTGCGACTACCGCAGATATTGTTGGAATCAAGCTTTGGCTTTATGGAATGATTTGTATTCAGCGCATCAAATCTATGACAAGATCTGCTATACTACTTTCACTCCTAAAAAGAATAAGAGAAGCAACAAGCTAAAGATCATCCAAAAAGATGTTCATTTAAATCCTAGTCCTAATTGGCGCTTAGTTCGTGACAGGCTGGTTGAAGAAAAAGAAGATTGGCAGTTTGCCTATTCTGCTCACTTGCTTCAACTAACAGTACAAGACTTGGGCAAAGCTTGGAAGAGCTTTTTCGATAAAGCTCAGCCTGATTGGGGCAAGCCTCACTTTAAATCTAAACGTGCCCCCAGACAAGGCTTTAAGAGCGATCAGGCCAAGCTGATTGATGGCCGGCTGTTCTTGGAAAAGCCACAAGGCTTAAAGAAAGATTGGGAGCCGCTTATTCTGTCAGAAAAGCCAATGAATTATCCTACTGGAGTCATGAGCTTTTATCGTGAAAATGGACGTTATTTTGTGTCTATCCCATATAAGATTCCAAAGCAAAAAATAGATAGGAAAGCTGATACCGGAAAGGCAACAGGAGTTGATCTTAATGTGGGTCATTTCAACTATCTTGGCGGAAATAAAAGCATCCTGCCTAAAAAACTTGAGCAAACTTATGAAAAAATAAAGCATTATCAAAGACTGTTAGCTAGAAAACGTGAAGTCAATGGAAAAGAACAAGCAATGCAAAGCAAAAAGTACTTGAAGACGAAAACCAAGCTTCAAGCGGCTTATCAGCGTGCTTCAAATATCCAAAATGACTTAATGCAAAAATTTACCACTATGCTGGTTGATAATTATGATTCGATTGTCATTGAAGACTTAGATGTCAAAAAGATGATGATGAGCCATGTTGCCTCAAAAGGAATGCACAGATCAATGTTTGGCAAGTTTAGGCAGGTTTTATCTTATAAATGTGAATGGTATGGCAAGAAACTAATCGTAGCCAATAAACTGTATCCTTCAACTCAAAGGTGTGCAGTTTGCGGATTAGTCAAAAAAGGCGATGAAAAGGTCACCCTTTATGGCAATAAAAAGCACGGCACTAAGCATAACGAATTTATTTGTTATAATCCAGCATGTTCAAACTATAACAAAAAAGTTGATCGTGACGAAAACGCCATGCTCAACTTAACAATTTTGATAAAACATCCCGAATTAAATAGAGCATTATAAATAAAGATTATGGGCGAGGCTACGTCCGATAAAGAAGCCAAAAGAGTTGGTCAATGCGATTACTCCCAAGTTGGAATATCGGAAAACCGATGAAGACGTTGGTAAGAAGAATAAAATGCACGAAAGTCCAAAATGTATTCAAATCTAAATCAAGGAATACATTTGCATATATTTTTCATAGCAGGGAATTATTATGGCTAATAGTAAATCGAGCGGAGGTTTGAATGCGTTTGTTAACAAACACATTATGCCTGTAGCCGCTAAAATAGGCAGTTTTAAACCTTTAATTGCCGTTCGTGACGGTATCGCCATGGCTATGCCGTTAATTATTGTAGGATCATTATTCATGATCATTAATTCATTTCCAGTTGCCGGTTGGTCTGATTGGCTATCAAAAACTGCTGTTCATGGTATAAGCCTGGCACAGATTTTAGCCAAGATTACTAATGGCTCCTTTGGGATCATGGGCTTAATTGCAGCTTTTGGAATTGCTTGGAGTTATGCTAATCAATATAAGACAGATGGTGTTTCTGCCGGAATTGTTTCTGCATCTGTATTCTTCATTTTGACGCCAAGTATTATGAGTGGAGATAAAGTTCCGGTTGAAGGATTTCCTTATACTTACTTAGGTAGTAGAGGCTTATTTGTAGCTATTATCTTTGGCCTTTTGAGTGCTTGGATTTTCCAATGGTTTATTACCACAATATTCAAATTAAAATGCCAGCTACTGTGCCACCTGCTGTAGCTAAGAGTTTTTCAGCTTATGATTGCGCCAATGGTAAATGCGATTACCACTTATTTTGCAATGAACCTAGGCTTAGTTCCATTATGTAATGGGACTGTAATTCCTTGGACAATGCCGCCAATTATTTCAGGTTTTTGGCAACAGGCAGTATTGCGGGCTCAATGTTGCAAGTAATCAATATTATCTAGACATTTTGATTTACCTGCCATTTATTGCGGCACTTAATAAACGTCAACTTATAGAAGAGGATAAGGCAGAATAATGGAATAAATTAATAAAAAATTTGTGAGAATTAAAAAAGAAAGAGGAAACTCTTTCTTTTTTCGTTTTGCAAAAGTGTTTCAATATATTAAATGCGAACAAGCTTTTGCACATAGCAAATAAAAATTAAAAATCGCGTTAAATGGCGATCTGATGCGGTTTTGTATCATCTAAATAAATTTACATAAATATTACAATTGTTACAATTTTGTCATACTTTGCAATAGTTTCTTAATCTGCAGGTGATATTCCTGTTATAGTTCTGCAATTTAAGCAAGGTAGTATATGCTGTGTCAATTGAATGGGACGGACGAATAAGGTGAAAATTCGTTACTTATGACTTTTAAAATTTTAAGGAGAGAATTTTTTTGAAAATTAAATCTATCTTAGTTAAGTCAATTGCGGTAACTGCTTTATCAGTTACAGGTTTAGTAGCAGCTAATAACAACACTAATACTGCTCAAGCTGCTATTGTAGAAAACGATACAGATGTTGTAACAGTTAAGAACGTTTCAGACAACGCAATCACTGTTTACAACAGCTACAAGAAGCCAGAGGCTACTGGCCAAACTTTGGCAAGCAACACCTCATGGAAAGTAATTAAGACTGCTTACGATGCCAAAGGTCACAAGTGGTATGACTTAGGCAAGAACCAATGGGTTCGTGCTAAGTATGTAACTCGCGGCTACCACACTCAAGCTGCTGTGACCCAAGCTCCAGTACAACACCAAACTCAAACTGAAAATACTAATTCTGCAGCAACTACTACTGCAGCAAATAACACCAACACTCAAACTACTACTTCAACTGTAAGTGGTTCAGAAGCTAGTGCTAAGGAATGGATTGCCGGTAGAGAATCTGGTGGCTCATACGGTGCTTCAAATGGTCAATACGTTGGTAAATACCAACTTTCAGCTTCATACTTGAATGGTGACTATTCAGCAGCTAACCAAGAGCGAGTAGCTGATAACTATGTCAAAGGTCGTTATGGCTCATGGACTGCTGCTAAGGCATTCTGGCAAGCAAACGGCTGGTACTAAAAATAAACCTCTTTTCAAAACTAAATAAGATCAAACTAACTTAAAGGAGGCATGCTGTCAAAATGATAGTGTGTCTCTTTTTGATTTTTTTAATTAAATAGATACGATATAATTTAAATAACAAATATTAATAATCAAAACATACAGAAAGTGGAACAGCTATGAAGCAAAAATTAATTGTGACTTTGTTGACTAGTGTTTGCCTGATGGGGACGGCTAGTGTAATACACGAAACGACACCACAAACGGTTCAAGCAGCAGTTAAGGGAAAAGTTCAGGTTAAAGGAACTAAGAAAGTTAGACTTTATACAAATAAGGGCAAGAAGTCTAAGTATTATGCTGTAGCTAAAAGAGAGTATTCTTATTCTGCTAAAAAGTATTTAAAGCTGGGCAAGAAAAAATATTTGGCTTATAAGATTGGAAATAACTCTCAATGGTTATTAGCTAAAAATGCCAAACTCGTTAAAAAGACTGCTGCAACGCAGAATTATGTAACAGCTACAATGAAGATGCCGAGCGGCTATACGAAAGCTAGTTTATTGCAAGCATATAAGGGGAAGCCAAGTGCTAGTTTTATTCAGGCTTGCATGAAAGGAATGGAGCAAAACAACTTTTCACGTGTTAGCTCAGGTGAAAGCAAAGCCGATCAAAAGATGATTAATCCTGCTGATCTTTCCGCTAGTGAGCAAAAAGAACTGGCAGAATTCTCTTTGCGCCTAATTAATAGTGCTCGTAGTCAATTAGGTTTGAAGCCGTGGGTTTATAGTTCTGGAGTAGAGTCCTTAGCTAATTCAATTGCGCAAGAATACGAGCAAAATGGCAAGAGTATCAAAGATGGCGATCACTATGTTGCCGGAATTGTACGGGCTTGCAAAAAACATGGCTTAGAATTAAACGATAATTATGTCGAAGATATGGCTGGTTTTTCTACTAATAAGAAGATTATGTCTATGGCTGAAATGAAGCGGAATATTTACTTTGGCTTGAAGCAAATGATCTTTGGCTTTGCAGGAGCTGGAGAAAATCAGCGTAATGATAAGAGCCTTTACCGCGAATGGGAGCATGCCGGTGATTTATTTAATACACAGGGCTCACGTCATGATGGGGACTACAATTATTATGGCTTTAGCATTTCCAAGACTGGCAATATTTACTCAATGCACTTCATTAGTGTGCCAAGTTTTGTTGTAAATTCGAGTGAATACAACAAGAACTTCAAAATTTAACGAAAAAAATATGAAAGCACGCACGACGCGTGCTTTTTTGATAAGATAAAGGAAAAAACGATTTAGCGAGGAAAATATGACAAAAACTTTATATTTAGTCCGCCATGGACAAACTTATTTTAACTATTACCATAAAGTTCAGGGACGTTGTGATTCACCATTGAATGAAAGAGGCATCCGCCAGGTTGAAATGGCCCGCGATTATTTTAAAAAGCAGGGTATTCATTTTGACAAAGCTTTTTCATCAACCCAAGAGCGTGCTTGCGATACTTTGGAAATTATTACTGATCATCAAATGCCTTATACGCGTTTAAAAGACCTGCGAGAAAAATGTTATGGCATTTTTGAAGGTCGTGATGAGTTCTTATTGCCTTGGAATTATAATAATCCTAACGTAGACCCAACTATGGAAAAAGACGAAGACGTTGTTGCTAGAATGCACCGTGCGGTAGTCGAGATTTTAAGCGGCTTAGAGGATGGTCAAACTGCTTTAGTTGTAGGACATGGTGATATTTTAGCTAAGTTTGTGCGCGATGCTACCGAGAATAAGAACTTTGGCGGTTTTGGCAATGCTTCAATCGTGAAGCTAACAGTTGATGGTAAAAAGATCCATTTTGATTCATACGTGTGGCCAGCAGAGGGTTTAAAGTAAGACGAAATGGCAATTAATTTATATTTAGTCAGACATGGTCAAACTTGGTTTAACAAACAGCACCGCATGCAGGGAAGCTGTGATTCAGCGCTAACACCATTAGGCATTAAGCAGGCGGAAGCCGTGCGGGATTATTTTCAAGATCAGGGAATTAATTTTGCTAGAGCATATTGCTCGACACAGGAGCGGGCCAGCGATACCTTGGAGATCATTACTGGTCCCGAAATGGAATATGTCCGGCTAAAGGATTTGAAAGAAAAAAGTTATGGCGCTTTTGAGGCGCGCAATATCTTGCTGTGGCCACTGCACCGTCTGGGTAAGTTTCGCGTAGAAGATAATCGTGAAGTGGTCGAGCGGATGGAGCGCGGCATTAACTTGATTATGCGGGATGCGCAGGATGGCGATAATATTTTAGTTGTTGGTCATGGCGATAGTTTGTCGCAGTATATTAATGAAAAAGCTAACCATCGTGAATTTTTAGGTCTGCCCAATTGTTCTTTTGTGCAGTTAACTAGCAATGAAGGAAATGCTTTGGAATACGTTCGCACTGAATGGCCAGCCAAAGGTGCCAAAATTGATCAAATAACTGGTGAATAGGGGCTTTTATTTTTCTGCATTAGTTTATAATGATAGGTGTGGAAAGATTATAGTACGAGGCAAGAAAAATGGATGAAACACCAATTTTTAGAATTACTAAATTAAATATCAAGGAAAACGATCGCGGTGAATATATCCGTGAAGTTGAAAATAACATGCACAACTCAATTCCAGTTGAAGAAGGAACTTTGTTAATTGGAAGCGCACATGACGATGCTCATGGTGAAGACAACTATGAAATTGAATTGTTCCGTAACAGCTTGGCAGAAGATTTGCACATTGCAGCAGATCATGCCGACAATTTTGCGGAAACCATCGACAAGATTTCCACAGACAAAGAAGTAATCGAATTAAAGCCCGAAGTTATTACCACAAAGGCTCATGATGCTTTGAATGATAACGCGGATCATTTTGTAATGCGCTTAGTTAAAGTTGAAGTTAAACCAGAAGATGCAGAAAAGTTTGCACATGAAGTTAAGAAAGAAATGACCACCAGCATGGCTGCTGAACCAGGCATGGAAATTATGATGTCTGGAGTCAATAAGAAGAACGAAAACGAATGGTACTTCGTTGAAGTTTACTTTGATGACAAGGCTTATGACGCTCATATCAAGTCACCACAATATGTTGAATACATTGAAAATACTGATGGAATGGTGGCTAGAAGAGATGTTAAGGATCTTGTACGTGATACTTTAGCAACTCAAGGTGCAATCGTATTAGATTAAGTTAGAGAAGAGATGCCGCGAGAGCGGTATTTTTTTATAGGTGAAAAATGGGTCAGACAATTGTATTTGCTCATAGAGGACTGCCGGTGAAATTTGCGGAGAATTCTTTGCAAGGATTTAAATATGCGGTAGAGCATGGCGCTGAAGGTGTCGAGTTTGATGTGCACTTAACTAAAGATAAAGTGCCGGTAGTAATGCATGATGAAAAAATTGACCGCACAACTAATGGCACGGGTTACATTAAGGACTATACCTTAAGTGAAATCAGGCGATTTCGTTTAGCTAACGGTGAACCGGTACCGATGTTAAGTGAATTATTTGAAATTCTTCAGGGACAGGATTTGTATGTTAACTTGGAATTTAAGACTAACAAGATTCATGATGAGGGGATTGAAGCCATCGTTTTAGCGTTAGCACAAGAATACCATTTTGTGCATCCCATTATTTTCTCTTCCTTCAATTATCAAACCTTAAAAAATTGCCAGCGAATTGATACCCACCAACAATATTGCTTTTTAACCAAATGGCCGGTGCCGTTTCCTGAACAGTTTGCGGCTAAGAATCATTTTGCAGCGATCCATCCGCATTGGTATTTACCTAGCAAAGTTACGCAAAGAATTTGGACAGTAGATAAAGTAAGCATAGCAAAAAGGTACTTTAAACTTGGTGTAGCTGGAATTTTTACCAACGACTTTGAATTAATGAATAAGGTTAAGAAGTCACAAAAGTTATAATCGTAAAAAAACAAATTAATTTTATAATTCATAAAAGAAAGATTCAGTATCCTTCGAGCAAATGTAGGTATTTTTAAAAAAACAAAACTTTTTTGAATTTTTTCTTGCTATTTTTTCTTCATTCCCCTATACTATTATCTGTTGAGTGATCGAGAGGTCATTCAAATAGAACCAATCAAGTAAAAGGTTTGAAGATTGGGTTATAGCCAAGTGGTAAGGCAATGGTTTTTGGTACCATCATGCGCTGGTTCGAATCCAGCTAACCCAATAGCAAGGTCAGGCAGTGAGCCTGATCTTTTTTTGCTTAAAAATCGAAAAAGTCTTTGACAAGAAATAAAGAAGTGCTTATATTTAAGTTAACTTTAATTCTGCTCTTATCTATATTATGAGGTGACTAGGATGGCTGACTTAACCAAGTACATGAAAAAGGGATTAGTTGAACAAAAGCCAGGACAAATTTTAGCTTTTGCGGCTTATACCAGTAAGATACCAAATATTGTCAAGTTTACGGTGGGTGAGCCAGATTTTAATACGCCTGAGCATATTAAAAAAGCTGCCCAAGAAAGCATCGCTAACAATCATTCCCACTATGCACCGTCTAATGGTACACCGGGATTGCGTCAGGCTGCAGCAAAGTTTTTAGCGGAAAAATATGGTCAAAAATATGCTGCTGATGAAATTTTGATTACGAACGGGGTTACGGAATCTATCTATGATTTTTTAACTGCAGTCATTAATCCGGGCGATGTAGTTTTAGTACCAACGCCGATTTTCCCACTGTACATTGGGGATGCACAATCGATGGGAGCTGAAGTGGTACAGCTTGATACTTCAGCTGATGATTTCAAATTAACGCCGCAAAAATTGCAGGCAGCATTGGACAAGTATGGTGATCGCGTTAAGGCGCTTGTCATGAATTATCCTACCAATCCAACAGGTGTGATGTATTCACAAGATGAACTTGATGCCTTAGCAGATGTTGTTCGAGATAAGCCGGTTTTTGTTCTTTGTGATGAAATTTATAGTGAGCTTAATTATGATCAGCCACATGCTTCGATGGAAAAGACTTTACATGATCAAGTTGTTTTAATGAATGGCGTGTCCAAAGCATGGGCGATGACGGGTTACCGGATCGGTGTGGTTGCTGCACCTAAGCCGATTTTGGATCAACTGGCTAAGATTCACCAAGCAATCACAACGACGGAACCAACGCCAATGCAGGATGCAGCTGAAGAAGCACTAGGCAATGGAATGAACGATGCACAGCCGATGAAGAAAGAATTCCAAAAGCGGCGTGATGTGCTTTATGAAGGATTAACCAAGTTAGGCTTTGAATGCGTTAAGCCTAAAGGTGCCTTCTACATTTTTGCCAAAATTCCAGCAGGCTTGGAACAAGATGATACCAAGTTTATTTATGACTTGGCTGAAAAGGGGCATGTTGCTGTAATTGCGGGCTCATTTTTTGCTAAAGGTGGAGCAGGATATATTCGTTTGTCTTACGCAACGTCGATGGATCAGATCAAAGAAGGCTTGAAACGACTAGAAAAATATGTCGCAGAAAATAAGCAATAAGTGCAAATAAAAGGGACCGATGTTATGTATCGATCCCTTTTGAAATCCAACTAATTATTCCTCGTTATCAAATGGATAAGTCATGCCCCAAGCAGTTCTAATACTGGTTAAAATATGGGCGATCATGCGAGATTTTTCTAATTCGCCTTCGTCATGACCTTGTTCAATATACTTTTGAAAATCAGTGACTTCATATTCAAGTGCTTGGTCAGCCTCTCCAGCAGTCACTTTATCATAGCTTTCTTCATGGGCACTCTGGGTGTAAGTAATGTCCGCTTCAGTGCCGCGTGGGTATTGATTGATTTCAAAATAACCTTTGGTACCCGAAACTAAACCACGCTTAGGCTGCTTAGCCCGCATTGAGAGGGACATCACTGCCATTTGACCTTTTGAATTCTTCAAAATGATGCCGCTTTCTTCGTCAACGCCAGTTTCAAAGAATTTCACCGTGGTGTTGATACTTTCAGGATATTCATCCATGAAACTAATAGCAAAAGCTGTTGCATAGCCACCAATATCCAGCAATGCACCACCAGCGAGATCCTTATTAAAAAAGCGATTCTGCGGGTTGTATTCCTTCAGTGAACCAAAATTAATTTGGATCATTTTAATATCGCCAAATTTTCCGGTCTTAATCATATCTTGCATCTTTTGGTAGATTGGCATGTGATAAAGAGTAAAACCTTCCATTAAGATTAGGTGTTTCTCTTTAGCTAATTGAGCCACTTCATCAAATTGCTGTGCATTGACGGTAATTGCCTTTTCGCAAAAGACGTGCTTGCCAGCATTGAGGGCCTTTTTGATGTAGTCGTAGTGGAAAGTGTGTGGGGTAGCAATATAGATGATATCAATGCTAGGATCCTTAATCATTTCATCAGGATTATTGAAAGCATGCTGTACATGTTTTTCTTGGACAAAGGCACGGAGTGCTTCTTCATTTGGATTTGCGGCAGCATAAATTTCGCCGTTGACTTTGTTCAAAGCATCAGCCATATCATGTGCAATCCAGCCAGTACCAATAATTCCCCAATTAAATTTTTTCATGATCATTACCTCTCTTAAGTTCAATAATTTTTCCATCTTTTTCGGTAATTAATGAAGTAGCTAAGTTTTCAAATAGTGAAGAGCTGACTACGCCATTTTGTAAACAAAGTTGACGATTAAGTTCAGTGATATTGTGCCAATCTTCGTTAAAAACATCGATTAAGTAGTTGCCCAAAGGCGTACGGGCAAATGCAGCTACTGAACTATCTTGTCGAATCTTACTAGTTAAATGTAAACTGCTTAAATACTTCTGTACTTGATTAACACAAGGCGGTGCCACTTCAAGACAAAGTGGAATTTTAGGATTCAGAATCGGTTGTATCCTTTCACTGGGTAAGAGTAGTATAAACTGTTTGGCAATTTGTGCTGCCTGTTTTTCAAAAAGATGAATTCCACCCAAACTTTTTAGAACATTAAAATTCTTATCAATACTATCACAACCATCAAAAGCAATATCGATCTTAGTCGCTGCAGTAGAAGGAAGAAGCTCTAATCCGAGTTCTTGGCACCTAAAGCGAGTAAGTTCGGATGGAGAATATAATGTGATGTCTAAGTTATGCTGTGCAATCGCTTGAGCTAACTTAAATACATTGCTTCCGCCGCCAAGAGAAATAGTCATTTTCGGCTTGATTTTACTTAAAGCGAGGTCATTTATCGAATTAATTTTCATTTTATTTTCTCCTGTGAAAATTATTTACAAATACATACTACCTTGGTAAATGATTTTCGTCAATCAAAATATAAATTTATTTTCTTTAAAAATAAAATTGTGAAAATTAATTACATTGATGATATAATTTTGGCACAGAAAAGGTGAGAATGATGACTAAAATTATCGATACAATCTATAGCAAATTAGCGACAATGTCAGCCAGTGATCAGAAGATTGCTCAAGTGATCTTAAAACAGCCCGAACAGGTGGTAAATTATACAATTTCAAAATTAGCAACTGAAGCTGAGGTGAGTGATGCTTCGGTGACGCGCTTTTGTCATAATTTAGATTTGACAGGTTTTCATGATTTAAAAATTCAACTAGCTCAGAATGCAACTGAAAGTGTGTCACTTCAAAATATGTCACGTGATGATGCTAGTGCTAATTTGGAATTAATTGAGAAAAATAAAGTCGCCGAGATTAAGGCGACTTTGGAGAATGTGACTGAAGCCAAATTAGATCAGGTGCTGCATTTTTTGACTGAAAGCAGAATTGTGCAGGTTAGTGCGGAGGGCGATACTTATCCGGTGGCCGCTGATGCAGTGTATAAGTTTAATCAGATTGGCTTGTTGGCAATTGATTCGGGTGGCACGATTGAAACGGCAATTGCGCAGACAATGAACCTGAGTAAAAAGGATTGCTTGTTGGTGATTTCGAATTCAGGTGAAGCAGCGGGAATCATTAAGCAAATTAAGGTAGCCAAACAAAAAGGGATGCCGGTGATTGCGATCACCAATCGCGATGATTCACCGATTGCGCTATTAGCTGATGTGCATTTAAAGACAGCAGTGCGGCAGACGGTGATGCAATCGCAGTATTATTTCTCACGCGTGGCAAGTATGACAATGATTGAGGCATTATATTTGTTACTTATTGCGGGGGATGCAGGGCGAGTTGAGCATATTAAAGAACATGAAGCAATTATTTCTAATCAAAAAATCTAAGAGCTTTAATTTTTTAAGCGAACAAGTGTTAAAATTGCCTTTTCTTAACACACATAAGTTCTGTCATAAATCAATAACTTGTTTAAAACTTCACAAAAATGTAATGTTTTGAATCTTAATTGTAAAAGTCCGGTAACTACAGTTTAACAAATAAAGGGTAGGGTATTACTGGTGATTTTAGGAGGTATTCTTAAAATCACACACACGAGTCGATCCTGTTTTTAGTAATCGGGTTCGTAACATGCTATAATTATTTCACAAGCAGAAGAAGATATAACTTACTGCTTAGGATGAATTTCTGTTTCAGAAAGGAAAGGCCACATAATTATGAGAAAGAATACAAGAATTGTAAGTATGGCTGCTGCCGCTTTGTTGGCAGTTGCTCCTGTAGCAGCTTCAGCTGTTCCAGTTAACGCTGCTATTAGTTTAGGTACAGTAACTAACACTACCGGTACTACAAGTACTACTACAGCAACAACAGCAAAGCCAACAGATAGATCATACTTTACATATGGCAATCAAGTAATTGATGCTGCAAGTACTACCGATAAAACAGCTAATGTTGTACCAACTACTATTTCTATTAAGGCTAAAGATACTGTAGCTAGTGTTACTAAGGCAATTAATGATTTAGGATTAGTTTTCTTTAGTACGAATAATGCCAGTGGAGAAAAAGTTAACCTTAAAGATAGTGAAGTTGCTGCTATTCTTAAGAATGCAGGTGTAACTCTTGATAAAGATAACAAGAATATTACTGCGGTACCAACTAGTGATTTCAATCTTACTTTAACTGGTACAGGTTCTACTTCTACGCAAACAGCCACTGTTCAAATCCCAGTTGTAGTTTCAGGTTCAAGTTCAACTACAGATACTACTCAAAATCCAGTGATCAATTGGTCATTGAATGGTCAAAGCAAGGGGAGTGTTAATGGTCAAATATTCCAAGTAGCTGTTGGTTCACAATTTAATCCAACTAATTTTGTAAATAGTAATGGTGAGCCAGTTATTATTTCAGCTGTACAAAACAGCAATAATAATACAGCTGCTTCACTAGAAGCAACTTCAAATCCTGTTAATACTTCAGAAGCAGGACGTTACTATAATGTAACTTTAACTGCTACTGGTTTAACTGGTAAGAAGACTACTGCAACATACACTGTTTTAATTACTTCAAGCCACAAACAAGCTCTATATGCTAATGGCGCAAGCTCAATCGCAACTTACCACATTTATGGCATTAATGTAAGACCAGCTTCAACTACTTTCAAAGATGGTGACACTGTTTACGTTGCTGATCAAACTAGAACCCTTAACAATGTATCATACTCACAAGTTTCAACTAAGTCTAAGTCAGATGCTAACTCAAGCAACATTTGGGTTAAGACTTCATCACTTGTTAAGCCAGCTGGTGACACTAACACCAAGACTTTGCCAGTAATGGTTGATTCAAGAGCTTATGACAAGAACGGTAACTACTTAGGTCACATGTACTACGCTTACAACGACATTGAAATCGTTCCAACTGTTGTAACTATCAACGGTAAGACTTACTACAAGGTGGCTAACAAGGACGAATACGTTCGTGTAACCAACATTACTGGTAACCAACGTACTTTGAAGCACAATGCCTACATTTATTGGTCATCATACCGTCGTACTCCAGGTACTGGTAAGATGTACAGAGGTCAAACTGTAACTACTTACGGTGGTCAAATGAGATTTAAGAACGGTAAGAAGTACTACAGAATTGAAGGCTGCAGAAACAACAAGCGTTACATCAAGGCTGTAAACTTCTATTAAAAAGTAGAATAATTTAACTGAAAGAGTCGATGCATTTGCATCGGCTTTTTTCGTGTCTAAATTTTTAAATTTCTGAAAAAATTTGCACTTTTTTGCGTAATAAATAGTGGAGGGTAATTTTCCTACTTAAGAAAAAGAAAAGAGGTAAAATATGAGGAGAAGAATTAATCGATATCCTCGAATTACTAACGACTTGGTATTCGGTCATGTTATGAGCAATAAAAAGAATTGTCTGGAACTGCTACGTCGGATGTTTCCTGAATTAAAATTGACAAAAGTTAATGTCATTACCCAGTATGACGGCAACATTGGACTAGAATCCAAAAACATTCGCTTAGATATCTGGGCACAAGATGATCAAAGTCGAGCGTATGATATTGAGATGCAAACAACACGTAAAAATGATCTAGAAAAACGGATGATGTACTACGCAGGGATATCAGCCTGCAGAAGGATATCGACTACTACGTGAATAGCGGAAAATGGGTCGAAGACATGAATAAGCTAGAATATGAGATGAATGAAGTTGCTAAAAGAGCTGCAGAAAAAGCGATTAAAGAAGCTAAAATAGTAGATGCAAAAAAGTTTATTGGCTATGCCAAAAATCATGGTACTAATTTAGAAAATACAATCCAGGAAACAATGGATATGTATGATGAAGTTCTTAATCGTAATGAAATCACTAAATTAGTGAACGAAATCTATCAGCAGAATTAGCTAAATAAGATAATTTTGGAAAATTTCCCTCTAGAGTACTACTATCAGTAGTGCTCTTTTTTATATAAAAAATATATTGCTGCTTCGCACTAATCAAAAGCAAATTAATTGAAATATCTTATTAAAAGATAAATAATGTAACCAGTTACAATAACTGCTATTACTTAAAAACGACAATTATTGCTGCATTATTAGGAGGTCAGGCTATGTCAAAAAAGAAAATCATTATTGTAGGTGCATCCCACGGCGGCCAAGAGGCAGCTTATGAAATTTTAGATCGTTATGATGATGTAGACGTTACGATTTATGAAGCAGGCGACTTCGTTTCCTTTATGTCTTGCGGAATGAAGCTATTCCTTGAAGGAAAAACTACAGGCCAAGACAACGTTAGAAACTTTACTCCTGAAGATCTAGCTGAACGGGGTGGTAAAGTTGTTAATAACACAGCAGTAACAGCTCTTGATCCAGCTAAAAAGACGGTTACTGTCAAAAACGTAAAAGATGGTACAACCAAAGAAGTTAGTTATGATAAGCTAATTATTTCTTCAGGTGTTAACCCCGCAAGTTTGCCTCTTCCTGGAGCAGACCTGAAAAATATTATGTTGATGAGAGGCTATGATTGCGCTACAGAGATCAATGCAGCTGCTCAAGATGAAGCTATTAAAAATGTTGCAGTTATTGGTGCTGGTAACGGAATTGCAGCTGCCGAGGTTTTCGCTAAAGCAGGCAAGAATGTTACTTTAATTGACGGTGGGCAAAAACCACTAGAAAATTATTTGAATGATACTTATACTAGCTTATTTGAAAAAGAATTGACTGATCATGGTGTTAACCTGGCTATGAACACTAAAGTTACTGGCTTTGTTGGCAATGGAAAGGTCAATGCAGTTCAGACTGATAAGGGTGATATTACTGCTGATTGTGTCATTATTACAGTTGGTATTAAGCCAAATACTGATTGGTTGAAAAACACGATCGATCTTTATGACAATGGCTACATTAAGGTAGACAATTACTTTAGAACCAATGTAAAGGATGTCTATGCAATTGGGGATGCAATCTTCCCATTTAGCATTCCAGCTAACAGAAGAGTACCGATGCCATCTGCCATTGCTGCACGGCATGAGGCTCAATATGTTGTTGAGCACTTATTTGAAGACAAGCCAGAACGTGTCTTTAAGGGCTTAGTTGGTGCACAATTGCTTGAAGCCTTTGATTTACATGCAGTAACAACAGGACTCAGTGAAAAGAATGCCAAGCGAGCAGGAATTAATGCAAAAGAAACAGTCTTAAAGAGTTATCTTCGTCCAGACTATATTCCTGAAAAAGATAATCCTACTTGCTATGTTGCTGTTGTTTATAATGAAGACAGCCACCAAATCTTAGGCGGTAGCGTACTTTCATCATATGACATTAGTGGCCAAGCCAATGTTTTGAGCTTAGCTATTAGAAATAAGTTGACACTGGAAGATTTAGCAGAAGCAGATTTCTTCTTTTCACCAACTTATGACAAGCAATGGAGTCTGGTAAATCAAGTAGCACAAAAGGCATTAGGCTTAAAATTAACTGTTTAGATATAAATCAATTTTTAAATTTTGAGAAGAGGTCGTCATGGCTTCTTCTTTTTTTTGAAAAAAGTTTCAAAAAAGTCTTGCATTTGATTTGGATTTTCGTTATTATAATTAAGTCAGCTAACGGAGGAGTAGCGAAGTGGCTAAACGCGGCGGTCTGTAAAACCGCTCTCTCTGAGTTCGGCGGTTCGAATCCACCCTCCTCCATTGTTGAACGACAAGTAAAAAGTTCAGCTGGTATTGGGTTATAGCCAAGTGGTAAGGCAATGGTTTTTGGTACCATCATGCGCTGGTTCGAATCCAGCTAACCCAATAGTTCTAAAAGAACACCCAACCCGAAAAAAGAAACGTCCTATGTGACGTTTCTTTTTTTGCCATTTTTGTATACGTATTGATTATAGCTATTATACGGAAAAAGTATTTGAAATTTTTTCCGTATTAGATATACTTGTAAAATGTAAGTATTAAACAAAAAGTAAGTAAAGGGTGAGAAGATTGAGACGTAAAAAATGGATTTTTTCAGGAGTGATGACAGCAGCTGCCGCATTGGTGCTGGCAGCTTGCTCTAACAATGGCAGTAATGCTGCACCGACTAAGACAATGAATACCTCTGTCACAAATGAAATTTCAACTTTAGATTCGAGCAAGTATGGAGATACGACTAGTTCAGAAGTTTTGCAGAATTCCATGGAAGGTCTTTACCGTTTTAATAAGAAAAATCAGCCAGAATTAGCTGGTGCGACAAAAGTTGAACGTTCTAAAGACCAGAAGATCTATACTTTTACCTTACGCAATAATGCTAAGTGGTCTAACGGTGATCCAGTTACTGCGCAGGATTATGTAACGGCTTGGCGCAGAACCGTTGACCCGAAAAATTCATCTTTAGATGCCGATTCTTATGCCATTATCAAAAACGGTGAGGCAATTTCTCAAGGTAAAGCACCGGTAAATTCATTGGGAATCAAAGCACTCGGCAAGTATAAGGTGCAAGTTACATTAGCTAATCCAATTCCATATTTGCCACAAATCTTAGAGGGTGCACAATTCTATCCTCAGAATTCTAAATTGGTTAAAAAGTTAGGCTCTAAGTATGGGACTAGCAGTAAGAATCTAGTTTACAATGGTCCATTTACCGTATCTGGTTGGACAGGTTCAAATTTGAAGTGGACTTACAAGAAAAATCCAACTTACTGGAACAAGAAAATTGTTGATTTGAATAAAGTTAACGTACAAGTGGTTCAAACTCCTTCAACTGGGGTTAACTTGTTCAGAAGTGGTGAACTTGATTACACGACATTGACTTCTGATTTTGTTAAGCAGTATCAAAATAATTCTAGCTATCATACCAAAGTTACGCCAACTAATGGCTATCTTTCCTTCAACTTGAAGCGTAAGAGTACAGGCAATGTTCATATTCGTCGGGCCATTAGCCGGGCAATTAATAAGCAACAGTTAGTCAAGACCGTTTTGCATCAAGGCAAGGTGTCAAATGGAATTGTTGCCGCAAACTTTATTACCGATCAGGCAACTGGCAACGATTACCGCAAGGATGCTGGCGACTTGGTTACCTATAATGCCAAGGAAGCTAAAAAGGAATGGCAACTTGGTTTGAAGCAATTGGGTAAGAAGAAGCTAACCTTAGAATTGCTTACTTCAGATATTGACGATGCTAAGCGCGTGGGTGAATTTATTCAAAGCAATTTGATGAAAAATTTACCTGGTCTAACTCTACGGGTACGGTCAATTCCTTTGAAGTCACGGCTATCTAACACAACTAATCACAATTACGACTTTGTTTACGGAACTTGGCAGCCAAGTTATGAAGATCCAATTGATTTCTTGACAGTTGGTGGTTTGTTTAATTTAGCGCCAGATTATCACAACGCCAATTTCTGGAAGCAAATTGACTTGGCTCGTTCAACTTATGCCACTGATCCTCAGAAGAGATTGAATGCCTTAGTTAACGCTGAAAAACAATTAATTCAAAAGGATGCCTTTGCGGCACCACTATTCCAACAAGGTACGTCATACTTATTGAATAAGAGAGTGAAAGGTTTCCAACTTTCTCCTTATGGTAATGTGGCTTATTACTGGAATGTTAAAATGAAATAGTATAAGAAGCTAGGAATCGAACCTAGCTTTTTTGATGAGCAAAAATACAACATAAATTGAAGAAAATTAGTACAATAGTAATCGGTTTTTACGAGATGAAAGGATAATGGATGGCTAGGATAATTAGAGTAGGGGGATCTAGCAGTTCAGTCAGTTGGCACGAGGCTTTAAAGGATTTGCGTGCCGATGATGTGTTGATGCTGGGCCCCGGATATTATTATTTGCCGCAGGGCATCACACTAACAGATATCACAATTAAGGGAACAGGCTCTTTGCCAGAAGACACGACTATTTATGGCTATATTAGTGTTTCAGAAGATAGTCGTTATGTAACTTTAGAAAATTTATGCATTGATACAACTACCGAACATAATAGCCTATCTGTACCAGTAGGCGTTGATGGCTATTTAACTTTGCGTAATTGCTTTATTAAGGGCACGGGAACTGATACAGCAGCTATCGCGGTTAATGGTAAGATCACGTTGGAACTTTATTCAACTAAAATTGTTAACGGTTCAGTTTCCATGTATGACCATGCCAATTTCCGTTTGGAAATGAATGATTCAGAAATTGATTATTTCTCGGACAAATATTGTGCTTTGGCAATTGAAGGCGAAGGAACAGCAATTGTAAATAATTCAAAGATTCACGGCAGTATTAATACTTTTGCCAAAACGAATGCGGAGTTGGATCTTAATAATTCGGAAGTAGATTATGTATTACTGCATGGGCAAACTTGGATGAATATGCTTAATTCAAAAGTTAAGTCTGCTAGCGATTCCTGCCTTTATTTAAGTGACGACTGCTGGAGCAATATTATGAATTCTACTTTTTTGGGTGGGGTTTATATTGATAAAAAGACACGGACAATCATTCAAAATTCAACCATCAATCGAATGATAGTAGTTGATGAAGCAAAAGTTACAATGAATAATGCCGTAATTTTAGCTCATGCAGATTTTCAAGATCAGGCGAAATGTGATGCTACACGTGTTACCTTCACTGGGAATATGAACTATGAGTACTTTTTAGCTTTGAGCGGTGAAGCTAATATGAAGGGTCACAATATTGTGCTGAATCCTAATCAGGCTAACTTAGCTGTTAAAGATGAAGCAAAATTTAGTGCCAGTGTAGTTGCTAATGATAATGAACAAGTTGAAGTGGAATATAACAAGCGTCCAAATGTTTATATTCTTGGAGTGAAGTGGACCGCTAAGAAAAAATAGTCTGTAAAATTGAAGCAGTGTTATTAATGCAAGCTAGACCAATTTAGATTATAATAATAGCAGTACTAAACTTTGGGGGGTGGCGACTATGGAAGAACCGATGTATATCAAGATTCACAATCAGATTAAGCGTGATATTGAGAATCACGTTTATCAAGTAGGGGATCGTATTCCAGCAGAACGTCAATTGGCAGTTAAGTTTGGCGTTTCGCGAATGACTTTACGCCAAGCGATTAAAACATTAGAAGATGAAGGAATTTTAGAACGGCGCTTGGGTAGCGGAACCTATGTAGCTAGTCAGAAGGTTCAAGAAAAAATGTCAGGAATTATGTCCTTTACTGAGATTACTAAGGCTAATGGTCAAGTTCCTTCAAGCAAGTTAATTTCTTATCAGATTGGCAATCCATCTTTATCTGAAAAAGAGCGTCTTGCGCTAAAAGATAATGAGAACGTTTTGCGGATGGAACGGATTCGCTACGCTGATAAGACACCAATTTGTTATGAAGTCGTAACGGTGCCATACTACTTAGTAAAGAATTTTTCTAAAGAAGATGTTTCAACGCACTTATATAAAACCTTAGAAAAGCGCGGTGGTTTTGCCATTGGACGAGTGACGGAACATATTTCTGCATCAATTGCCAACGAGCAAGATGCGCGTCTTCTTAAAGCTAAAAAAGGTGAACCGTTAATTACTAGACGGCAGGTAACTGAACTAGCAGATGGGCAACCATTCGAATACACCCGCGCACGTTACGTTGCAGAACGATTTGAATTCACTTTTTCTAAGTAAACAAAAACTCCAATCTCATTCAAATTGAATGGAATTGGAGTATTTTTTTATTTAAGATCTTCTTTAATTTTAGTAGTGGAAATTCCTGGCGTTCTTGGCAGGTAAACCACATCACAATAAGGCTTAAGGAAGTCGAATTTTCCTTTCCAATCATCGCCCATGACAAAAGTGTCGATATGGTATTTTTGTACATCGGTGATTTTTTGATCCCAATCCTTTTCGGGGATGACTTGGTCGACATAACGGATAGCTTCCAAAATGTATTTACGTTCAGGGTAGGTATTGTAGGCTTCCTTGTGTTTTTTGAATTCGTTAAATTCATCGGTAGATAAACCTACTATTAAATAGTCGCCCAATTCTTTAGCTCTTTTAAGCAGTCGCACGTGACCGTAGTGAAGTAGGTCAAAGGTGCCATAGGTAATAACTCTTTTCATTTTTTCTCCTTTATTAAAACAATCTTATCATGTTTGAATAAAATATAAAACTTGAACATGTTTCTCGTACTTGCGTGTCGGAATGGTAGAATAGAAACTAGATAAGAAAACGCATGAGGTGTGAAAATGAGCAAAGTTAATATTTTAGGTGTTGATTTTGATAATAAAACTTTTAACCAATTCCAAAATGAATTTATTAATCGACTAAATAATCACCTGTCGACCTTTATTGTGACCGCTAATCCGGAGATTGTGATGGCGGCAAACGAGAATCCTGAATTTATGAAAATTCTAAAAAATGATCCCGATTATATTACTGCTGACGGGATTGGCATTGTAAAAGCAGCTAAAATGCTTAAGCAGCCGTTACCTGAGCGGGTGACTGGATATGATTTGTTTACTTGGCTGATGGATGTTGCTAACGATCGTGGTAGCCGAGTTTACTTAATTGGAGCTAAGCCACAAGTAATTCATGCAGTACAAAGCAAAATTGCTAAGGAATACTCAAATATTAATCTAGTTGGTGCAGAAGACGGCTACTTTACTGAAGATTTGGAACTAGTGGCACGGCGCATTCAGAAGGCACAACCCGATATGGTTTTTGCAGCACTAGGTTTTCCTAAGCAAGAAAAACTATTATCAATCTTACGTAAGAACGAAACACCAGCTTTGATGATGGGTGTGGGTGGCAGTTTTGATGTCTTTTCAGGTATCGTTAAAAGAGCACCAGAAGCTTTTCAAAAGACGCATTTAGAGTGGTTTTATCGCTTGATTACCAATCCTAGCAGATTTAAGCGGATGTTAGTTTTGCCACAGTTTGTTGTGCGAGTTAAACAGTCAAAAAAGAAGGGAAAATAATTTTACTAAGATGAAGGTTTTGCATGTAAATGCTGGTTTAGAAAATGGCGGCGGTTTATCACATATTGTTAATTTGTTAACTGAAGCCAAAAATGAAGGCAAAGATTTTGAATTATTAACGCTGGCAGAAGGACCAGTAGCACAAGCAGCAAGAGCGGCTGGGATTACTACACATGTGCTAGGAGCTGATAGTCGTTATGACTTAGGCAGTTTAGGTAGACTGACTAAGTTTATCAATGAGGGGCACTATGATATTGTGCATACTCATGGTGCGCGTGCCAACTTATTTTTATCTTTGATTCACAAGCGAATTCGTGCAACTTGGTGTATTACTGTACATTCAGATCCTTATCTAGACTTTGAAGGTAGGGGAATCATTGGCAATATTTTTACTAAACTTAATTTACGTGCGTTGAGAAAAGCTGATTGTATTTTCGTAGTAACTCAGCGTTTTGCCAAGCTACTAATTAATCGCGCACATGTGAATAAAAACAAGGTACATGTCATCTATAATGGCATCTTTTTCCACAGTGATAGTGAAATTCCAGCTAAATATGAACATACCTATTTTAATATTATTAACGTTGCTCGTACGGAAAAGGTTAAAGGACAAGAATTGCTCTTAAAAGCTGTGAAAAAATTAGATGATCAGCATATTCGTCTGCATATCGCGGGTGATGGTAGTCAGCTTGAAGCATTGAAGGCCTTGACGCGGCAATTGGACATGGCACCACAAGTAACTTTTCACGGTTTTATGACTCAACACCAATTGAGCGGATTATATAAGCGAATTGATCTAGCCGTCCTAACTTCATATTCAGAGAGTTTTCCACTTGTGCTTTTAGAGGCAACAGACAATTTAATCCCTATTTTGTCCACAGATGTAGGTGATATTCATAAAATGATTCCAGGACCCGAATATGGTTTCATTGCTAAAACGGGAGACATTGATTCAATTGCTAAAGAGATTAATCTGGCCGTTAATAAAACCCATGAAGAGTTACGCCAGATGGCTAATACAGAAAAGCGGTATGCGGAAGAGCATTTTTCTATTAAAAATCAATTGGACTCAATTGAAAAAGTGTATTTAACTTTGAGGTAA
This sequence comes from Lactobacillus sp. UMNPBX16, assembly GCF_002553775.1. Taxonomy (NCBI): domain Bacteria; kingdom Bacillati; phylum Bacillota; class Bacilli; order Lactobacillales; family Lactobacillaceae; genus Lactobacillus; species Lactobacillus sp. UMNPBX16. The sequence continues at coordinate 30,457 of NZ_PCYU01000010.1, read as the reverse complement.
AAATAGTTTTGAGAATAGCCAATGGACTGTAATGGCTGTATAATGAAAAACGAAATTGTTAATTTGTAATGACAGAAAGAGAAGCAATGTTTTATCCAGAATTAGCCAAAGACGATTCGTTGGCTTTACACACTGATTTATACGAAATTAATATGATGTATACCTATTTCAAGAAAGGGATTGCTGATCGCAATGCCGTTTTTGAAAGTTTTTACCGCAGGGAACCATTCGGCAACGGTTATGCTGTTTATGCTGGTTTGGAACACATCATTAACTATTTAAAGAATTTAAAGTTTACCGAAAGTGACCTGCAATATTTGAAAGAAAATGAAGGTTACGATGATGACTTTATTGATTATTTATGCAATCTAAAATTAAAGCTCACTATTCGTTCAATGAAGGAAGGCGAGCTGGTTTTTGCTAACGAACCAATTTTGCAAGTTGAAGGTCCACTTGCCCAGTGTCAGTTAGTTGAAACTGCTATTTTAAATATTATTAACTTCCAAACTTTATTGGCAACTAAAGCTGCTAGAATCAAGTTAGCTGTTAAAGATGATGGTCTAATGGAGTTTGGCTCTCGTCGTGCGCAAGAAACCGATGCGGCCATTTGGGGTGCTCGAGCTGCTTATATTGGCGGCTTTGATTCAACTAGTAATGTTCGTGCTGGTAAATTGTTTGGTATTCCTATTTCAGGGACTCATGCTCATGCTTTAGTTGAAGCATTTGGCAGTGAATATGACGCATTTAAGGCATATGCGGAAACACATAAGAATTGTGTTTTCTTGGTTGACACTTACGATACTGTCCGTAGTGGTGTGCCTAATGCTATCAAGGTGGCTAATGAAATGGGCGACAAGATTAACTTCTTGGGCGTACGAATTGACTCTGGGGATATGGCTTACATTTCTAAGCAAGTTCGTAAGGAGTTAGACGATGCTGGCTATCCAGATGCCAAGATTTTTGCTTCAAATGACCTTGATGAAAACACCATTACTAACTTAAAAATGCAAGGCGCTAAAATTGATGTCTGGGGCATTGGGACCAAGTATATCACTGCTTATGATCAACCAGCCCTTGGTGCTGTTTACAAGTTGGTTGCCATGGAAGATGAATTAGGCGCCATGCGGGATACATTGAAGATTTCTTCAAATGCCATCAAAGTTTCCACCCCAGGTAAAAAACAAGTATGGCGGATTAGCGCAAACACTGCTAAGAAAAATGAAGGTGACTGGGTATCTCGGTATAATGAAGATCCACGCAAATTTGACGCGCTCTTCATGTTCCACCCACAATATAACTATATTAATAAGGTGGTAACTGATTACACTGCTATTCCACTTTTACATGATATTTTTAAAGATGGAAAATTAGTTTATGATCAACCTAGTCTTGATGAAATTAAAAAATTCTGTGCTGACAACCTTGATGGTTTATGGGATGAATATAAGCGTAGCCTGAATCCGCAGGAATATCCAGTGGATTTATCACAAAACTTATACGAATCCAAGATGGATTTGATTCAAGACATTCGGCGTAAAATTAGAGAAAGAAGCATTGGTCGATGAGAGAATTACAAAAAGAAATTATCGCTTATGAACATGTTTTACCAGAAATTGACCCTAAAAAAGAAATTAGACGTTCAATTGATTTTTTGAAAGATTATTTAAAGGCTAATCCATTTCTTAAGTCATACGTCTTAGGTATTTCTGGTGGTCAAGATTCCACTTTGACTGGTAAATTGTGTCAAATGGCAATTGAAGAAATGCGTGAGGAAACTGGCGATGATTCTTATCAATTTATCGCTGTTCGTTTGCCTTATGGCGTTCAAGCAGATGCCCAAGATGCCGCAGATGCAGTCGCTTTTCAAAAGCCAGATCAGGATTTAATTGTTAATATTAAGGAACCAGTTGATGCTATGGTGAAGGTTGTAGAAGCAACTGGTCAAAAGATTACTGACTTTAACAAAGGCAATATTAAGGCGCGGCAAAGAATGGTAGTTCAATATGCCATCGCTGGTGCTAATAAGGGTGCCGTTGTTGGTACCGACCATGCTGCAGAAAACTTTAGTGGCTTTTACACTAAGTTTGGTGATGGTGCCGCTGATTTGACGCCATTGTTCCGTTTGGACAAGCGTCAAGGCAAGGCTTTGCTTAAGGAATTAGGTTGTCCTAAGCATTTATATGAAAAGGCTCCAACCGCAGACCTTGAAGAAGAAAAGCCAGATTTGCCAGATGAAGTTGCCCTCGGTGTAACTTACCAAGAGATTGATGATTACCTTGAAGGTAAGGAAGTATCAGATAAAACAGCTGATCAAATTGAAAAATTATGGAATAAGAGTAAACACAAGCGTCATTTGCCGGTTACTGTCTTTGATGACTTTTATAAAAAGTAAAAGCAATTCGCTAAAACTTGTAGATAGCTAAAATTTTGCTTATAATTAGCTTGTCATAAGGGAGTAACAGCAATTGCTTGCGATGAATCCAACAGCCGAAGTAAGATACTTCTGGATTTATCTTAATTTGTGAGACTTATGTGCTACAAGCATGTAAGTCTCTTTTTTATTTTTGAGGAGAGGAAAATGGCGAAAAAATATTATGTCGAGTCGATCCCCGATATTGAAAAAGATCTTAACACGTCCGTTAAGGATGGGTTAAGTGCTAGTGATGCCAAAGCTAGATTAGAGCAATATGGTCCCAATGCCTTAGCTTCCAAGAAAAAGCAAAGCATGTTCATGCGTTTTATTGATCAGTTCAAAGACTTTATGATTATTGTTTTGATCATTGCCGCGATTTTGTCTGGGGTATTAGCTCATGAGTGGACTGATGCCACAATTATTATGATTGTGGTCATTTTGAACGCAATTTTAGGCGTCTTTCAAGAAGCACGTTCCGAAGCTGCGATTGATGCTTTGAAGGAAATGGCTACGCCGGATGCGCATGTGCGCCGTGATGATACAATCGTTACTATTCCAAGCACAGAGTTAGTTCCTGGAGATGTAGTTTTACTAGAAGCTGGGGATGTGGTTCCTGCTGACTTACGCTTGAATCAAGCCCACAGCTTGAAGATTGAGGAATCAGCGTTAACCGGTGAATCAGTTCCAGTTGAAAAGCATGCAGAAACTTTAGAAGGTGAAGACATTGCTTTAGCTGACCGCGTAAATATGGCTTATTCCAATACTAATGTGACCTATGGTCGTGGTGAAGGAATCGTAACTAGTACGGGAATGCACACCGAAGTTGGTAAAATCGCTACAATGTTGAACAATGCTGATGAAACTGATACACCGTTAAAGCGAAACTTGAATCAACTGGGAAAGACCCTAACCATCATGATTTTGGCAATCTGCGTGATTGTCTTTATCGTAGGAGTGCTCAAGGCTGATCCAGCAGAGCGTAACTCTACTTTAATGATTAACATGTTCTTGGTTGCCGTTTCCTTGGCTGTAGCTGCAATTCCGGAAGGCTTGCCAGCAATTGTAACGATTATTTTGGCACTAGGTACGCAAACGATGGCCAAACATAAGGCGATTGTCCGTAAATTGCCTGCTGTTGAGACATTGGGTGCTACAGACATTATTTGTTCTGATAAGACTGGTACGTTGACCCAGAACCGGATGACAGTTGAAAAGGTCTTCTATGATAAAAAGTTACATGATAATAGTGAAAGTATTAGCGAAAATAACCCAGCTTTATTGGCAATGACTTTGGCTAATGATACTAAGATTGAAAATGGCGGAGACTTATTGGGTGACCCAACAGAGACCGCCCTGATTCAATTTGCTTTTGATCAAAACATTGATGTAACTGACTCGCTTGAAAAATACAAACGAATTCAAGAAGTGCCTTTTGATTCAGAACGGAAATTGATGAGTACTGTTAATAAAGATGGCGAGCAATACTTTGTAGCGGTCAAAGGCGCACCAGATATGTTGTTACAGCGAGTAACTAGGATTGAAAATGGTGGTCAAGTAGAGCCGATCACAGATAAGCAGAAGCAAAATATTTTAGCGCAAAACAAGCAGATGGCACAACAAGCTTTACGTGTCTTAGGGCTTGCTTATAAGAAAGTCGACCAATTGTACACCGATCCAACAACTGATAATGTTGAACAAGATTTAATTTTTGCTGGGTTAGTCGGAATGATTGATCCAGAACGTGGTGAAGCTAAAGCGGCCGTGGCTGAAGCAAAGAGTGCTGGTATTAGAACAGTAATGATTACTGGTGATCACCAAACAACTGCTCAAGCAATTGCGGAACGCCTAGGTATTATTGAAAAAGGTCAGGATAGCCGCGTTTTAACTGGGGCTGAACTTGATAAACTAGATGATGAATATTTCAAACAGCATGTTGGTGACTACAGCGTTTATGCTCGTGTTTCACCAGAGCACAAGGTTAGAATTGTCAAGGCTTGGCAGGCTAATGACAAGATTGTTGCAATGACTGGTGATGGGGTAAACGATGCTCCAAGTTTGAAGCAAGCTGATATCGGAATTGGCATGGGAATTACTGGGACCGAAGTTTCTAAAGGAGCCAGCGATATGGTTTTGGCTGATGATAACTTTGCCACGATCGTTGAAGCAGTAAAGCAAGGACGCAAGGTCTTCAGTAATATCCAAAAGGCCATTCTATATTTAATGAGTTGTAACGTGGGTGAAGTATTAACAGTTTTCATGATGACAATGCTAGGTTGGGATATCTTAGCTCCTGTGCAGCTCTTGTGGATCAACTTGGTAACGGATACTTTGCCAGCTATTGCTTTAGGTGTTGAACCAGTGGAAGCTGGAATTATGAAGCGCAAGCCGCGTGGTAAGAAGTCTAACTTCTTTAGCGGTGGTGTTGCCAGTTCAATTATTTACCAAGGAATTTTGGAAGGAATTTTAGTTTTAGGTGCATACCAAATTGGTTTGCATGTCGGTCCACATGTGGGTGATCTATCGTTGCAACATGGGGATGCATTGACAATGGCCTTCTTGACTTTGGGCTTGATTCAGCTGTTCCATGCAATTAATTCCAAGTATGTACATCAGTCGATTTTTAGACCGCATACTTTTTCTAACAAGTGGTTCAATGGTGCAATTATCATTGCTGCTGTAATTATGGCAGCGGTAGAATTGCCATTTATGACTAAGTTCTTTGATGTGACTGAACTTAATGGACCACAGTGGTTAGTCATTTTAATTGCCGGAATTTTGATGGTTTTGATTGTTGAAATTGTTAAATTCTGCCAGAGAAAAATGGGTAAAGAATAAAGTTTAACAAAAATAAAGAAAAAAGCTTGAGTTTGCTCAAGCTTTTTTTATATGCTTTAGGTATTAGACTATTTTAAGGAAGTATTTTAATGAAAAGCTTTTTATTCCGTCTTTATTTGGCTTGGATGAGTTTTTTGGCTAGATTTACCACGATGGAAAACAATAATGTGGTTATCCTGAATGGTTCAGGTAGGTCTGGATCTAACGGCTATGCTTTTTACAAGTGGCTGCAATTGAATCATCCTGAATATAACGTTACATTAGTTGAGCCGTGGCCATCGTCACACTTGAAGTGGAAAACCTGGCAGAAAATCGGAGCAGCGCGATATGTAATTACAACGCACCAACCATTTAAGGTGCGCAAGCATCAAATTAATGTCCAGTTGTGGCATGGCGTTCCGCTCAAGCGCATGGGAATTATGGCTAATAATACTAAGCGACGCGACAATCGCCGTAACGAAAAATTATGGCACAAGAATGCGGATATTGTTGCTTCTAGCTCTGATCTATATGAATCACTAATGAGTGCTTGTATGGCAATTGAGACAAAAAAATACCGCAAGCTGGGCTTTCCGCGTTTGGATTTATTGGCTAAGCCGGTAATTTCGAAGAAACAATTGTTGGCTGACTTATTTAAAACTGAGGACGATCAGGCACAGATCGGGATCTATATGCCAACTTTTCGTTATGAATTGGAAGATAAATCCATTATGGAGAAAATCAAAGAGAGAAACTTTTTTGCCTTTCGGGATTTTGATGTTGAAAAATTAAATACAGAATTAAAGAAGCGGCATCAATATCTGATTGTAAAATTGCATCCCTATGAAATGCGCTTATTTGCCAATTTCAAGAGCAGTTATTCTAACATTGCTTTCATGAACAATGATTACTTGTTTGACCACAATTATGATTTGTATGAATTGCTCGGTGATACTGATTTCTTGATGACAGACTTTTCGTCAATCTACTTTGATTACTTGCACTTGAACAAACCGATTGTGTTTGTGACTAACTTTTTAGAGCAATATGAAAAAACACGCGGATTACTAATGGGACCATATGCTGAGATTACTCCCGGAATCTGTGTTAATTCAGAGGATGAACTAATTCGCAATCTGGATCAACTTGATAACCAGCAGATTGCTAATCGCCGTCTTTACTGGCTACATTTGACTAACCAGGTGCATGGTGATTCATATTGTGAGAACGTCTTTAAGTACATGACGCAGGAATATCGAGGTTAAAATGCGTAAAACATTTTTAAACATCTTATATAATGCGGTTTATCAGATTTTTATTGTATTGGTGCCACTGATTACTGTACCGTATTTATCGCGTGTCTTAGGTCCGAAGACTTATGGGATTTATAGCAGTGTGAACAATACGGTGCAATTCTTGATGATTTTTTGTATTCTGTCTGTGTCGTATGTAGGGATGCGAACAATTTCACGGACGCGCACTTATGGTACACCGCAGGAGCTAACCAATGCTTTCTGGGGGTTATGGTATTTCCAAGGAATCGCCGGTATTATCACCATTTTAGTCACGGTTTTTGTAGCGACTGTATTTCACGTTCAATATTGGTTTTATATCTTGTTGATGGTGCCATACTTGATCTCAGCACAGGTTGATATTTCATGGTTCTTTCAAGGACTAGCTGACTTTGGTCGTGTTGTTTTGAAAAACACGGTGGTAAAGTTAGTTAGTGTGGTTCTAATTTTATTATGGGTAAAATCACCTGCTGACTTGTGGAAATATTTACTGATCATGTCAGTGTCGACAATGCTAGGTTCCTTTGTCTTTTGGTTTGATATTCGGCGCTATGTAGGAAAACCCGTTGCTCATTTTTACAAATTTAAACAGACGGCAATTGCAATTGGTACTTTGATGATTCCACAGATTGCGACTCAAATTTATACTTCGCTGGATAAACCAATTTTGGGTTGGTTTTCTAATTCGACTCAGGTTTCTTTTTATGACAATTCACAACGAATTTCAAATATGATCCTGGGTGTAATTACCAGTATTTCGCTAGTTATTATGCCCAAGATGGCGAGCGAAGGAAAAAAGGCACAAAAGATAGTGATGAAAAAATCACTGGAAGCTACTGTAATGCTGGGTACCTTGTTCGCCGTAATTATTATGGCAAATACCAAACAGTTTGTACCATTTTTCTTTGGGAATAAATATGTTCCGATGACTCCATTAATGTTTTGGTTTACCTTAACAATTATCATGATTCCGACTGGCGGGGTATTTGCTAACCAATTTGCTTTGGCTAACCAGCGAGACAAGGATTATGCTGTGCCAGTAGTTATTGGGGCAATTTTAGAAATTGTCTTGAGTTATCTCTTAGATAGGCCATATGGCGCAGTTGGGGCTATGATTGCAATATTAATTACTGAAGCAGTAGTTTTAATTTTGCGGCTCTGGGTTGTACGTGATGGCTATGAATTTAGTTATGTTTTCCATGACGTGCCCAAGTATTTGTTAATTGCGGTGCTAACCTTGGCTATTGGAATGTTTATGCCTAATATAATTCCGTCTGCCTTTTTCAATATGGCTTTTAAGTCAATTGTCATGTTAATTATTTATCTGACATTGATGTTCTTGTTCAAGCTTGATTTTAATGATGATATTGTGAAGCTAATTAAGAACTTTTTGAAGCGAGGTTAAAAATGATTCCTAAAAAAATTCATTATGTTTGGGTAGGACACAATCCTAAATCCCCGATAATTGAAGAATGTATTGCAACCTGGAAGAAAAAATTGCCTGATTATCAAATTATTGAGTGGAATGAAGATAATTTTGATATGCATGAGAACCGTTATATTGAACAAGCTTATGCTGCAAAAAAATGGGCCTTCGTGTCAGACTATGTTCGAGCACGGGCTATTTATGAACAAGGTGGGATATATTTAGATACTGATGTTAGAGTCGTGGATAAGTTAGATAGTCTTTTGAATGATTCTGCCTTTATTGGTTTTGAAAACCATGATTATCTGTCAGCTGCAATTTTTGGTGCAGAAAAAGGCCACCCATTTATGCAGGATATTTTGGATTATTATCAAGATCGTGATTTTGAATATGACACTAAGAATCAGATGGCGGGAGTAAATAGTATTTCCGTTACTGAAATGCTGGTAAATAAGTATGGCTTAAAGCTAGGTAATCAGGAGCAAGTGTTAAAAGATGGCATTCATGTCTATTCAGATGGAGTTCTGTGTAATCCTTCTAAGGACTCCAAATCGATTCACTTATTCACTGGAACCTGGATGGATGGTAAAAAGTCATTCAAACATGACTTAGTAACTTTCTTGAAACGACACATTAGTACGCCTAAGCAGGCGGGGATGTATGCCAAGATATTTAGGTAGCAAAAAATCAGCGAGATTAAATTCTTGCTGATTTTTATTTTTGGAATAAAATTTTATCCATGAATGAGAATGAATTACAAAATTTAGTTGAAGAAATTTCGTTAAAATATTTTGATCGCCCTTTTAAGCACCGTGTAAAAATTAATCGGCGAATGACCACAACAGGTGGGCGTTATCATTTGGATGATCACCATCTTGAAATCAACGCGCATTTTTTAGTACCACAATATCATGATTATCTAGTAGGAATCATTAAGCATGAATTAACCCACTATCATTTGCATTTATTGGGCTTCGGTTACCGACACCATGATCGCAATTTTAAAATCTTGCTGAAAAAAGTTGGAGGCAGTCGTTATGCACCTGATATTGGCTTACGTAAAAAGAAAAAATATCGTTACCTATATCTTTGTGAAAACTGTGGGTTGAGATATCCAAGAATGCGCAGGATTAATACACAAAAGTATCGTTGTGGTAAATGTAGGGGACACCTGCGTTTAGCGCAAACTTTTGCGTAAAATGATCAGAAATTTAAAATAATTTATATTTTTTCTTGCATCTCAACTGTATTTAGGCTATTATAGTTGATGTGCCGCGGGCGTGGCGGAATGGCAGACGCGCAAGACTAAGGATCTTGTGATCGCTTTAGATCGTGGAAGTTCGAGTCTTCTCGCCCGCACTGATTGAGAAGTCGCAGTGAGCGACTTCTTTTTTTTGCTCAAAAATCGGTTATACTTTAATTAGTAATTAAAGGGAATAAAACTATGGCAAGAAAACGTAAATCAAGAGTACCAAAAAGTGTCAAAACCGTTGTGCGTGTATTCGTAATTCTATTTATTCTGATGGTTGCTTTTGTCGGCTTTAGATATTATAGGCGTTACGCGATTCAATCAGAGCAGATTCGACAAGCACAGCTGCAAAAAGAACAGGAAGCAGCAAAACTATTAAAACAGAAAAAAGACTTTATCAAAAAAATTGGTCCGATTGCGCGCGAAGTGGACAAGTCGTATGACTTATTGCCAAGCATCACGATTGCTCAAGCCTGCCTAGAAAGTAATTATGGACAAAGTGATTTGTCGCAAAAATACAACAATCTTTTTGGTGTTAAAGGATCCAACCCGAACACTTCGGCAGTGATGACAACTAAGGAATATGTAAAGAATAAGTGGGTTACCGTGAAGGCGCGTTTCCAAATATATGACTCATATGAGGCTTCTATTCGGGCTCACGCTAGATTATTCCAGAATGGGACAACGTGGAACCACGATCAGTATAAGCATGTTCTAGCATCCAAAGATTATAAGACACAAGCTAAAGCTTTGGTTACCGACGGCTATGCGACTGATCCGGACTATGCCGATAAGCTGATTAATTTGATTGAACAGTTTGATCTTGAAAAATATGATAAGTAAATCTAAAGCAGCGAATTAGTCGCTGCTTTTTTGGTATAATATTCAAGTTGCATTAATGAAATAATTTTTAGTGAAGGGGAAAATAATGAGCGAAAAATCTATCTTAGCTGGTCTGAATCCGCAACAAAAAGAAGCGGTAGAAACCACTGAAGGACCTTTATTAGTCGTTGCTGGTGCGGGTTCAGGTAAGACTTCTGTTTTAACGAGACGAATTGCCTACTTAGTTGAAGAAAATCATGTTGCACCTTGGAATATTTTAGCCATTACCTTCACCAATAAGGCGGCTAGTGAAATGCGTGAGCGTGAGCAAAAGTTGCTGGGGCCAGCAGCTAACGACATTTGGATGTCGACTTTCCACGCTTTATGTGTGCGGATCTTGCGTCGGGATGCAGATAAGATTGGTTATGGTCATAATTTTTCAATTGCTGATTCGGCCGAGCAATTAACTTTGGTTAAGCATATTGAAAAAGACTTGAATATCAATCCTAAGATGTATGATCCACGCGGTATTTTAGCCGCGATTTCTAATGGCAAGAATGACTTGCTGGATCCTGAAGCTTTTATGCAGAGTGCATCGTCACCATTTGAGAAGATGGCGGCTAAGGTGTATGAAGAATATCAACGTAGATTGCGCCGTGATCAAATTATGGACTTTGATGATTTGATTATGCAGACCCTAGTTTTGTTTAAAAAAGATAGCGAAGTTTTGCACTATTATCAAAACAAGTTCCGTTATCTTTTAGTTGACGAGTATCAGGATACTAACCAGGCTCAATATGAACTCTGTCATGCTTTGGCTGCACAATACAAGAATATTTGTGTAGTTGGGGATGCCGATCAGTCAATCTATGGCTGGCGCGGTGCTAATATGGAAAACATCATGAATTTTGAGCAGGATTACAAGAAATATGATGTTAAGACTGTGAAGCTAGAACAAAATTACCGGTCTACTGGTCACATTTTGTCCGCAGCTAACTCGGTCATCAAAAATAATCAGAACCGGAAGGCTAAGAACTTGTGGACTGATCAAGGTGATGGGCAAAAGGTAACCTACTATCAAGCCCAAAGCGGTGATGATGAAGCTCACTACATCATTTCAAAGATCCAAGAAGAAGTTAAAGATAAAAAACGGGCTTATAAAGATTTCGCAATTCTTTATCGGACTAATGCTCAGTCTAGAACAGTCGAAGAAGCTTTCGTTAAAAGCAATATTCCTTATCAAATCGTTGGTGGACATAAATTCTATGACCGCAAAGAAATTAAAGATGTGATGGCTTACTTGAAGTTAGTTGCTAATCCAGCTGATACGATGAGTATGAACCGAATTATTAATACTCCAAAGCGGGGAATCGGTGCCGCTACTGTGGATAAGTTGATAACATTTGCGGATGAAAATCACTACAACATTTTAGATGCGATGGGACATGTGGCTGAAAGTTCAATTAATACTAGAGCAGCCAAGAAATTAAGCGATTTTGGTACTAAATTACGTGATGCAATTACTTATGCTCAAAATGGTACAGTAACTGGTTTAACTGAAAAAATCTTAACTGATTTTGATTATACCGATGCCTTGCGAGCTGAAAATACAATTGAATCAGAAACGCGTTTAGAAAACTTGGATGAATTCTTGTCAGTTACTAAGCGTTTTGATGATCATTATGAGCCCGAAGAAGATGAGTCTAATCCATTAAGCGACTTCTTGGCTGAAGTATCTCTACTTAGCGATCAAGATGATCTTGATGAAGATGACAATCAAGTAGCTTTAATGACTTTACATGCAGCTAAGGGACTAGAATTCCCAGTGGTTTTCTTAATTGGCATGGAAGATGGGCTTTTCCCGTTGCAACGTGCAATGATGGATGACAATGAATTAGAAGAAGAGCGGCGCCTAGCTTACGTGGGAATTACTCGGGCTAAGCAAGAACTGTTTTTAACTAATGCTTACTCACGGATGATGTATGGCAGAATGCAAAATAATCCGCCTTCAAGATTCTTGGACGAAATTGATGAACAGGATCTGCACAAAGAAGAAAATGAAAAATTACAAAGCAGCTTTATCCAATCTAGCTTTGAGAAGCAGACGGCACCATTTGCTCGCAAAGCCGAACGAGCTCGCGCTGAAGTTTATATTGCTAAGAAAGCTTCAGGCGCTATCGGTGCTGAAAAGAAGGGCTGGAATGTAGGCGACCAAGTCGAGCATAAAGCTTGGGGACATGGTGTTGTAACTAAAGTTAATGGCACTGGTGAAGATATGGAGCTGGATATTGCTTTCCCTGGTAAAGGAATCAAACGGCTTTTGGCTGCCTTTGCGCCAATTAAGAAGGTATAATTAAAGAAAGATTGATTTGGATCAGGAGGGAAAAATGGCAGAAATTACTCTTGATGAAGCTAAAAAAGAAGCGGCTTCACTTAGAAAACAGCTTAATGAATGGGCTGAGGCCTATTACTCTAAGGACGCGCCTGAGGTTGAAGACAATGTTTACGACCAAAGCTACAACCGCTTGCTTGAATTAGAAAAAGAATTTCCAGAGATTGTGACACCCGACTCCATTACCCAAAGAGTTGGGGGACAGATTGATAGTGATTTTACCAAGGTAGAGCACCCGATTCCAATGCTGTCAATGGGGGACGTCTTTTCCAAAGCTGAACTGAAGGATTTTGATCAACGGATGCAAAAATTAGTTGGTCATCCAGTTGAATATAACGTGGAATTAAAGATCGATGGCTTATCACTATCGCTTGAATATGAAAATGGTAAGTTGGTTCGTGCCTCAACGCGGGGTAACGGTTATGTTGGTGAAGATGTAACAGCTAATGCTAAGTATATTAGTGATATTCCACAGACTTTGCCTGAACCGTTAACAACTGAAGTGCGCGGTGAATGTTACATGAGCAAGGAAGCCTTTGCCAAGTTGAATGCAGAAAGAGAAGAGCAAGGTCTAGCAGTTTTTGCTAATCCACGTAATGCTGCAGCGGGTTCTTTGCGTCAACTTGATCCTAAAGTTACCAAGAAGCGTCAACTTAGTACCTTTATTTATACTTGGGTTAATCCGCCTGAAGAAATTACTAGTCAGCACCAAGCAATTCAAAAAATGCATGATTTAGGCTTTCATACCAATGAAACCGGTCGTAAGTTAAAAACATTAGATGAAGTTTTTGCCTTTATCGATGAATACACAGCTAAACGAAACAGCCTAACATATGGTATTGATGGCATTGTGTTAAAAATTGATGATCTAGGAATTGAACAAGAGCTCGGCAACACTGTTAAGGTGCCTCGCTGGGAAATTGCTTATAAATTTCCACCTGAAGAACAAGAAACTGTAGTGCGGGATATCGTTTGGACTGTCGGCCGTACCGGAGTAGTTACTCCAACTGCGGTCATGGATCCGGTGCAACTAGCTGGTACAACTGTAGCTAGGGCTTCATTGCACAACCCAGATTATTTGAATGAAAAAGGCATCAGGATTGGTGATACCGTTAAACTGCATAAAGCAGGCGATATTATTCCGGAAATCTCTGAAGTCGTCATGGCTAAAAGACCGGCAGATTCTGTAGCTTATCAGATTCCAACGACTTGTCCATCCTGTGGGCAAAAATTAGTTCACCTAGAAGATGAAGTAGCTTTGCGCTGCATCAATCCATCTTGTCCAGCTCAAGTTGAGGAGGGCATTACGCACTTTGCTTCTCGACCAGCTATGAACATTGCCGGTTTGGGGCCAAAGATCGTTAAACAATTGATTGCTAAAGATTTAGTGCATAATGTGGCTGATCTTTATCACTTAACTGCAGATGATTTAGCACAACTCGATCATTTTAAGGAAAAATCGATCAATAATTTGTTAACTGCCTTAGACAATTCAAAGCAAAACTCAGTTGAATTATTGATTACTGGATTGGGAATTGACCATGTTGGGGCCAAAGCAGCGCGCTTAATTGCTCAAAAGTTTAAAAATCTGGCAAAGATTATGTCTCTAGACGTGCAAGAAATAGCTTCTATCGATACAATAGGCATGACGATCGCGGAATCAATGACAACATATTTTGCTCAACCAGAAGCACAGAAGGTAATTGATGAGCTGCGTGAGAGCGGCCTGAATATGGATTACCTAGGTGCAGATGAGCCTGCAGAAATTGAAGATAATCCATTTAAGGATAAGACTGTAGTGCTAACAGGTAAATTAGAGCATTATACTAGAAGTGAGTTTACGAAAAAATTACAAGCTTTAGGTGCCAAAGTTACGGGTTCAGTTTCGCATAAGACCGATTACGTGATTTATGGCAAAGATGCTGGTTCTAAGTATACTAAAGCGCAGACTTTAGGCGTACCACTTTTGACTGAAGAAGAAGCAATTGCACAAATTGAATAAAGGACAATTATTGTGAAAAAATATTTGCAAGTAATGGCTTTAGCTGGAATCGCGCTTACTCTAAGTGGTTGTGGTAAGTTGAAGGATTCTAGTTTAGCAAATAATGCGACAAACACTTCAACCACTAAGAAAAAAAGCTATCAAACTACTAACACGGGAACGAATGGCTATACCGTTTTAATGAAAAATGGTCGCTATAATATTAGTCCGATTGCAGGATTAACAGCTACTGATAATGATAATTCTGTTGATACGCGTGAATTAGAGCGAGGGCTGATTCAAATTTCTAAGAATCAATTTTCGCCTAATCAATACGTCTTCCAAGAAGGACAATATTTGGATACCTCAACTGTAACTGATTGGTTAATGCGTAAATCCAAATCAAATCCTGATGGTTTAAACCCAGTAAATAATGGTAAGACCGGAACCGATACGCGTAATCCAATTTATTTGGAAGAAATTATCGAACAAGATTATTTGACTGGATCTGGTTCCAAGTATAATTTAGGTGGTATGAGCTTGGGCTTAGCAATGAATTCGGTTGATTATTATCAGAAAAAGCGTAACGGTGCAGAATTTCAAACTACTATTTCACGTGCTGAGCAAAAAGCTCAAGGTGAAAAAATAGCTAATGAAATTGTTGCTCGCTTGCGTAAGAAGAAAGCTTTAAAGAATATTCCGATTACGATTGGTTTATTCTCCAAGACTGGAAAAGATTCATTAGTTGGTGGAACTTACTTCGCTTACGGGACAGCGGCCGCTAATAGTAGTAAAATATCTAAATGGAAATCCATGTCGGAAAAAATGCAAGTTTTACCGACAACTGGTAGTGAAAAAGCAATTAACAGTGATGATGCATCGCACTTCAATGATTTCAAGACGGCTATTCAAAACTACTTCCCTAATATTAGTGGGGTAACGGCAACTTTGCGTTATACAAACGGTAAGCTTTCACAAGAAAACATTTCCGTAACAACGCAATTTTATGGCTATGAACAAATTCAAAGTTTTACCCGTTTGGTTTTGTCGTCAGCTAAAAAGTACTTGTCTGGCAATATCCCAATTGAAATCAAAATTGGTTCAGTAGATGATGTACAAGCTTTAGTTGCAAAAGAAACCGGCGATAGTGATTATCAAGTCCATGTTTATGGCGGCGAATAGGAGGTATTTGCGTGGAAATCACAAAAGATACCATTAAACACGTTGCGACTCTTTCGCGACTTGCGTTTAATGAAGAAGAATTAGATAAATTTACTGATCAAATGGGATCAATTATCAATATGGCTGATCAACTTAGTGAAGTTGATACTGAGGGTGTTGATGAAACAGTTCAAGTTGTTGATCGTGATACTGTCTTCAGAGAAGATAAACCTGAACACTGGCAAGGACAAGACAGAGAAACATTGATGGCTAACGTTCCTGAAAAGGCAAACGGCTACATTAAGGTTCCTGTAATTATTAATAAGGATGAGGACGAGTAATGAATTACTTAAACGAAAATATTGATTCATTAAACAAAAAGCTTGCCAGCGGTGACTTGTCAGCAGATAAGTTAGCTAAAGACACTGTGGCAAACATTAAGGATACAGATAAGAAGTTAAATGCTTGGATCACTGTTTTAGATGATGCTAAGCCTGCAGATAACCTTGACTACTCCAAGAGTAAGTTAGCAGGTATTCCAATCGCAATTAAGGATAACATCATCACTAACGGGATTAAGACAACTGCTGCTAGTCACATTTTGTACAACTACATGCCAATGTATGATGCAACAGTTATTTCTAAGCTTAAGAAGGCTGGCGTAACCTTTGTAGGTAAGACCAACATGGATGAATTTGCCATGGGTTCATCAACTGAACACTCATATTATGGTGCTACTCACAACCCATGGAATTTAAATAAAGTTCCTGGTGGTTCATCTGGTGGTTCAGCAGCTGCAGTTGCTAGTGGTCAAGTTGTAGCAGCACTTGGTTCAGATACTGGTGGTTCAATTCGTCAACCAGCCGCATTTAACGGTATTTTTGGTATTAAGCCAACTTACGGTCGTGTATCACGTTGGGGTCTTATCGCATTTGGTTCTTCACTTGATCAAATTGGTGTAATGACTAAGCGCGTTAAGGATTCAGCTGAAGTATTAAACGTAATTGCTGGTGCAGATGAGCATGACTCAACTGTTTCAACCCGTGAAGTACCTGACTTTACCAAGTTTATCGGTCAAGATGTTAAGGGTCTCCGTGTAGCTGTTCCTAAGGAATACATGGAAGCAGTTGACGGTAAGATGCGTGAAGTTATTCAAAAGCAAATCGATGCTTTGAAGGATGCTGGTGCAGTGATCAATGAGGTTTCATTGCCACATACTAAATACGTTGTTCCTGACTACTACATCATTGCTTCAAGTGAAGCTTCTTCAAACTTGCAAAGATACGATGGTATTCGTTACGGCTACCGTGCTAAGGACACTAAGAACTTACTTGATGTTTACGTTAAATCACGTTCTGAAGGCTTTGGTGCTGAAGTTAAGCGTAGAATTATGCTTGGTTCATTTGCCCTTTCAGCTGGTTCATATGACCGTTTCTTTAGACAAGCTGCTAAGGTTAGAACCTTGATCTGTGATGACTTTGACAAGATCTTTGCAGAAAATGATGTAATTGTTGGACCAACTACTACTGAGCCAGCATTTGGTATTGGCGAAGAAGTTTCAGACCCAATTAAGATGTACAACAATGATATTTTAACTATTTCTGCCAACTTAGCAGGTATTCCTGCAGCTAGTGTTCCAGCTGGTTTAGTTGATGGGATGCCTGTCGGTTTACAAGTTATGGCTAAGCGTTTTGATGAAGGTAATGTCTTCAAGACTGCTGACTTTATCGAACGCACTAACAAGTTTTATGAAAAAACACCAACTGGAATGGAGGACTAATTGAATGAATTTTAAATCGACTATCGGACTTGAAGTCCACTTCGAATTAAAGACAAAGAGTAAGATTTTCTCTCCTTCACCAGTAACATATGGTGCTGAACAAAACACGGAGACTAATGTAATTGACTGGGCTATGCCTGGTACCTTGCCAATGGTTAACAAGAACGTTTACCGTTTAGGTATTATGGTTGCCATCGCAACCCACGCTCACATTTTGCCAACTACTCATTTTGATCGTAAGAACTATTTCTACCCTGATAACCCAAAGGCTTACCAGATTACTCAGTTCTTCCAACCACTTGCTCGTGATGGTTACATCGAAGTTGAAGTTCGTGGTAAGAAGAAGAGAATCGGTATTCACGAAATGCACATTGAAGAAGATGCCGGTAAGAACACTCACGGAACTAACGGTTATTCATACGTTGACTTAAACCGTCAGGGTGTGCCACTTCTTGAAGTTGTTTCTGAACCAGATATGGAAGATCCAGAAGAAGCTTACGCTTACCTTGAAAAGTTACGTAAGATTGTTCAGTTTACTGGTGCTTCAGACGTTAAGATGGAAGAAGGTTCAATGCGTGTTGATACTAACATTTCCATCCGTCCAGCAGGTCAAAAGGAACTTGGTACTAAGGTCGAAATGAAGAACTTGAACTCATTCGATCACGTACGTCGTTCACTTGCATATGAAGAAAAGCGTCAAGAACAAGTTCTATTAGCTGGTGGTCATATTCAACTTTCAACTCGTCGTTTTGACGAAGCAACTGGTAAGACTGTTTTGGAACGTGTTAAGGAAGGCGCATCGGATTACCGTTACTTCCCAGAACCAGATATTGCTCCTGACCATATTAGCCAAGAATGGATCGATCAAATTGCTAAGGAACTTCCAAAAAGCCCATTTGATCGTTACGATGATTATGTAAACAAGTACGGTTTGAAGCCATACGATGCAAATGTTTTGCTTCAAACTAAGGAAAGCTCAGACTTCTTTGACGCAGCAGTCGAAGCTGGTGCTGATCCAACTCTTGCTGCTAACTGGATGAACACTCAAGTAAATGGTTACTTGAACGATCACCGTGTAAGTTTGAATGACATTAAGCTTACTCCAGAACACTTAGCAGAAATGATCAAGTTGATCAAAGATGGTACTATTTCATCTAAGATCGCTAAGAAGGTCTTTGCCGAAACTATTGAAAATGGTACTGATCCTAAGAAGTATGTTGAAGATAATGGTATGGTTCAATTGTCAGATACTTCTGTTTTAGCTCCAATGGTTAAGAAGGTTGTTGATGATAACCCTCAATCTGTTGAAGACTTTAAGAATGGTAAGGATCGTGCAATCGGCTTCTTAGTTGGTCAAATCATGAAGCAAACTCGTGGTAAGGCTAACCCTAAGATGGTTAACAAGTTACTTAACCAAGAATTGCAAAGTCGTTAATTTTTAGAACGTTAGGTAGTAATTATGACTAGAAAAGCAAGATTAATTTATAATCCTGTATCAGGTCACGAACAGATGCCAAAGAATGTGGCCGATATTTTAGATGTATTAGAACAAGCAGGCTACGAAGCTAGTGCTTTTAGAACTACACCTGAAGAAAATAGTGCTCGCAATGAAGCTACTCGTGCTGCTAAGGAAGGCTTTGATTTAATCGTAGCAGCTGGCGGGGACGGTACAATCAATGAAGTAGTTAACGGGATTGCCTTTTTAGAAAACAGGCCTAAAATGGCAATTATTCCTGCTGGGACTACTAATGATTATGCTCGTGCATTAGCCATTCCACGTGATAATATTCCAGATGCTGCTAAAGTAATCTTAAAGAATAAAACTCGTAAAATGGATATCGGTAAAGCTGTTTTTGGTGACCAAATTCAATATTTCGTTAATATTGCTGCCAGCGGTTCTTTAACTGAGTTAACATATGGCGTACCATCTGAGGTTAAGTCAGCTTTGGGTTATGCCGCATACTTAATCAAGGGGGCAGAAATGTTGCCACACTTGACTGAGAATGAGATGCGTTTGACTTATGATGATGGCGTTTATGAAGGAAAATTATCAATGTTCCTACTAGGAATGACTAATTCAATTGGTGGTTTTGAGCAAGTTATGCCTGATGCACAGCTTAGTGATGGATTATTCCAATTGATCGTGGTCAAGCCTTCTGACCCTGTTAGCATGATGAAGTTGATGGCATTGGCTTTGAATGGTAAACATGTTGATGATCCCAATATCATTTATACCAAAACGCGTAGCCTGAAGGCCGAGTTGATTGGTAAAAGTGAAGGGCAAGACTTACCAGTTAATCTTGATGGTGAGATCGGTGGTTATTGTCCAGTTGAATTTAACAATTTGCAACAGCATATTGAATTTTATGTTGGTGGATAAAATTTAAGCAAAACAAATAGCGTTGACTAGTGTAAAAGCTAATCAACGCTATGTTTGTATGGAAATTAATTAATCGCGATCTCCGCCCATGCCAAAGATTTGTAGCAAGAACATGAAGATGTTGATGAAGTCGAGATACATGCTTAAAGCCCCCATAACGGCTAAACCAGTATCTGAAACTTGACCGCCGTAGGTCATGAAAATCTTCTTAGCATTGTGTGCGTCGTAGGCAGTTAAGCCAGTGAAGATTAACACACCGATGCAGGAGAAGATAAAGGTTGCAGCGCCACTTCTAATGAAGAAGGCGTTAACGAGCCATGCAACTAAGAACCCGATCAAAGCTGCGCCAAGGTATGAACCCCAGTTGCTCAAGTCGCGCTTAGTTACAGAACCGAAGACGGCCATTGCTGCGAACACGCCAGCTGCTGATAAAAAGGCACCAGCGATTGAAGCGGAAGTAAATGCTCCTGCGATAAAGGCAAATTCGAAGCCGTAGACTGCGGAAAGAATCAACAGAAGAACGATGCCTAATGTTGGGTTCTTTGCTGCCTTAAAGCTGATTGTCATACATAAAACAATTGGAACAAATACGATGATCCAGTAAACGGCTTGTGACATGTTAGCAATTGCAGATGCAAACACAGTCGTAGTCAAGAATGCAGTTGCTGCAGAAACTAAAACAGCCAAAATCATGAGACTGTACATCTTAGTCAAGAAGCTGTTAACTGCAGAAATATCCTGGACTTGACGCCGTCCTGGAGTATTTGAAAAGTTATCCATGAAATATACACTCCTTTTATTTACTTGTCTTATCTATTTTACCGTATTTAGTGGTCAAATGAATAATAGTAAAGTTTTTCTTATGAAAAAACTAAAGTAGGCAGAAAGATGTCTAAAGAAAATCGCCTCCTGTATAGTGAAGATATAAAGGAAGTGATTTTGATGGAAAAAAGATATATTGACAATGACATCCGTGGTCAAAGAAGTGAATATCCAGATAAAATAGGTGAATTCAGACGGGAGACGATCTTGTCCTTTACTCCAGAAGCGGCAGAAAAATATCATCAGCTGACGAGTTCGCAAAAAACATTTATTGATCGGGAGCTTGATGATTTAAAATTTAATCAAGATACCACTATCAATAAAAAAGTAAATGCGGAATTAGACCAAGCAATCGTCTTTGAACGAAATGATCATGAAATAATAATTACAGATATAGTTGCTCAACCTACGCGTGACAGTCAGGAATATCGACGTGCGCAAATTAGGATGGACCGACAGAACCATTAATTTTAAGCCAAAGGTGGTGAACTACATAAACAGATAAATATGAAGCACACCATGTACAAATCCAAAGTAGTAAGACAGCTAAATAAATATTTTGTAAAGCTAGCTGTTTAAAATTAAAATATTGCCAAAAGATACGATCCCAAAAAACATTGGCTAAAAATGCTCGATAAGCATAAAAAGCTAGAAAGTGAATTGATTTTAGCCAGTAGTTCATATTAAAGACTTTTTGTGCAATACAGATTAGGTAAATCAAGAGGATAACCGCTAAAGCATAAATTGCCATTGAAGGTAGGTAATAACTGTCGTTGGTTAGGTCTGTTAATTTGAAAGTGGCTAAAAATAAATCTCTGGTCCTAAAATAGGTTAAAAGGTAAAATCCCACAATTAGCCACCAATATGTAAACAGAAAAGTTTGAATTTCATGATGAAAATTCCAGCTTAAGCCACCGTAGAGCCCAAAGATCAAAAAGCTGATAAAGATACGATCTAATAAATACCAATGGGTAGCCTCGGGACCATTTAAAATGAAGTGATCATAAAAAATTAACCAGGCAAAGTAAATAATTCCGGAACTAATAACTGCGATTAGTAGTCGTCGATAAGAATGCTGGACCCAGTTGCAGACTGATTTGATTCCAGGCATGATAAGCAAAAATTGCAGCATCATGACGCTGTACCAAAGATGAGGTGTGGCATTATCACTGAAGAATTGCCAGATGAATGTGGCAATATTGTGAAAATGCCCGTGTTGCTGCAGATTAGGCATAGCAATGAGATAAAATAAAGTCCAAGCAAAAGTAGGAAAGAAGTTATTATCCCACTGGTCGGAAAAATATGATTTTAAAGGTAATTTTGCCTGCTGGTCATTTTTCCTAATTACGGTAAAGACAATCCCAAAAATGAAGGCTGGTGAAGTGAATTTGACGAGGTTATAAAGTGATACCAAAAAGAGCTGCTGTGAATGATCGAATGGTAATGTCAAGAAAAGAGTAATAATTGGTTGCAACATGACACAACCGTTAGCTAGTAGATTGCGTAAAAAAGTTCCTAAAGACGATGGTCTTAGGAACTTTTTTACTGATATGATTATTTTCTACTTTTCTTTAGCCCACTTCAAGCCGATTCCGGTGATTCCGCTCAAAATAGAGAAGATTGGTGAAAGAAGACTGAAGAAGACGAATGGTAAGAAATGTAAAACTGGCACACCTAAAGTTGAAGCGGCGAATGAACCGGCAACACCCCAGGGAATTAAGTAGTTAATTACGCTACCGCCGTCTTCAAGTACGCGGCTAAGGGCTAATGGTGAAAGCTTAATTTTATCAAAAGCCGGCTTAAATGCACGACCAGGTAAGATAACTGATAGGTATTGTTCACCAACAAAAAGGTTGATACAGATACCAGATAAAATGGTGACCGTAATTAAACGACCAGGCTTGGTTAAATGTTTAACGAGTGGTTCCATTGCACTTTGAACAATGTTGAACTTCATGAGCATCCCACCCAAAGATAAGGTAGAAATGATCAAAGCTACTGTAGCCATCATGTTGGAAATACCACCACGGGTTAATAAGGCATTAACAGAAGCATCACTAGTTTTAGCCACAAAGCCGTTCATAACTAAATTGTTAAGCGATTGAATAGATTCGTGGGGACTTTGAATAAAAATCATGATTACAGTAATCGCAATGTTTAAAAAGAGCGTAGGGATTGCGGAAATTTTGCGCCAAGCACAAAAGATCATCAAGATAATTGGGACAATTGCCCACCAGCTGATACTGAAGTTAGTTTGTAAAATATGTGAAGTACGTTCAATCTTAGTTGGATCCATGTTGCCACTGTTGCCTAAGATCCAGAATAAAATTAATGAAACTACAAAAGCAGGAATGGTTGACCACATCATATTTTTAATGTGGGCGAATAATTCACTTTCGGCAACTGCTGAAGAAAGGTTGGTTGAATCGGATAAAGGAGACATCTTATCGCCAAAAACAGCTCCAGAGATAATTGCCCCAGCAACTAAGGCAGGATTAAGGTTCATACTAGTTCCGATCCCAAAAAGCGCAATCCCAACAGTTGAGATTGTGGTAAAACCACTACCGATTGCCATCCCAATAATTGAACAAACAATAAAAACAGATGGAACGAAGAAACTACCACTGATTAAGTGGAAACCCAGGACCATGATGGAAGGGATGATTCCCGCTTTAATCCAGATCCCGATCAAAGCGCCGATTAAAATAAAGATAAAAATCGGAATAATGGCTACACTAATTCCTTCTTTGATGCCATCTTGAACATCTTGCCAGGAAAAGCCACGCAGTCTAGCCCAAAAGGTAAGTAAAAGGACAATGAATAAAACTGGCACTTCTGGAGAAAGGGCAAGCTTGATAACTGCCAATCCCAGAATAGTGAGGAGTGCAATTAAGATAATAATTGATTCAGTAAAGGAAACTTTCTTTTTCTTCATTTTTATATTCCTCCAAATAAAAAATCCCGTTGACTTATTAGTCAACGGGACGACAATAGCCGTGGTACCACCCACTCTTTCAAGCATAAGAACTTGAATCTCTATCAGATGGTAACGGTTCTGAATTTTTCCGAACAACATTATAACGACGTATTTCGTCAAACTTTGCCTGTCTGGTTTGCAGCTACCACCAGTTCTCTGAACGCTGAACAAAGTTGCTACTTTTCGTTTCTTGTTGAGCAATATGATAGCAAGATTAAAAAAGTATGTCAATAGATTTAAGTAAAATATTTTTAGATGCAAAAATTAACCAAATAGTTGAGTCTTCCTAGATACTAGATTTACAATTGAGGAAATATAGTTATTACATTGCTTGGGATAGTAATTAAGAGGAATCTTTATGCATAAAAAACGAGCTTTATCCATCTTTTTGGCACTTTGTGCCTTTGCAATATTTTTATTCATTGTGCAGCCAGGGGATAAGCTGGATAATGGCATTAAGAATCAGAAAGAACAGCTGCATGATTATATGAAGTTTCATCATATCAACGGTGTAATGTTAATTAATGATAAAAAGGGACAACCGATTGTTGTCCAAAATAAGGAGACCACTGATTCAAGCCAAATAGTTAACGCTAATCAATTGTTTCCGATTGCTTCGCTACAAAAAATTATGACAGGAACTGCAATTTATCAGCTGCAACAAGAAAAGTTATTAGGTTGGAATACCTCTTTATCTAACTATTATCCTCAAGTTTCAGGTAGTAAAGATATTACAATTCATGAGCTGATGAATCATACTAGTGGCTTGGTTAACAATGCTCGACCATCTTCTCCGCTTAAAAATCAGAAAGAGCAAATAGCTTATATGCTTAATCACATGGAGAATGATCATCTTCATACTTGGGATTACCAAGATGTTGATTATGAATTGCTAGCAGCTATTATTAGCAAGCAGACTAATTTAAGTTATAATGCTTATATTCAGACCGATTTTGCTAAGCCACTTAAGCTCCAGAAAGTTAAGGATTTTTCTGAGGTTAACCAAAACGAGATCCCTCAGCCAATGAGTAAAAATGTTGACTGGCACCAAGTGACAGTGACGACGTCGTCGGACTTTGGAGCAGGGAACTTATTCATGTCACCAATTGATTATTGGAAGTTTGTATATAACGATGTGCTGAAAAATCCTAAAATGGTAAACGAGTATTACCACCAAGCCCAGCATCAGACGGTAGCTTATTTTGGTGGAGTGTATTTTAATGGTGACATCATTCGCGCTAATGGCAGTATCCCTGGTTATAATTGCTGCTTTGTTGCGAATTACAAGACCAAGCGTATGATTATGCTATTTTCTAATAATATTAATTATTTGAGGTTGAAAGTAGCGGCTAACCACATTTTGCATGCGTATATGGGTGATAGTTGGTTCTAAAAAGCAGTCGATTATTTTTTGAAGCACAAAGATTGGTCAAGTATTATAATAATAGAGAGCTATTTTTTTAAGGTTGAGTGAGTATGAAAAAGAATCAAATTATAGATTTAGAAATTACCGATCTTTCGTATGAAGCAATGGGTGTGGCCCATTACGAGGGAATGACCGTATTTGTTACTAATGCACTTCCAGGTGAAGTGGTTAGTGCAAAGATTTTAAAGGTTAAGAAGAACTTTGCTTTTGCTAAAATTGAAGAAATAAAAAAAGAAAGTCCTGATCGAGTTAAGATCAAGTTGAATCAATGGGTTCAAACGGGACTCGCTTCTTTAGCTCATATCAAGTATGATAAGCAACTTGAATTCAAGCGTAATCAAGTTGTTAACTTACTTAAGAAGGCACATTTAGATGAGATTGAAGTAGGACAAACTTTGCCTAGTCCTGAGCAAACAGGGTATCGCAACAAGGCCCAAGTTCCTGTGCGAGAATATAATGGACAGCTTGAGATTGGCTTTTTTAGACGACATTCACATGATTTAGTGCCTTTGACAAATTTCTTTACCACTGATCCGGAAATTGATCGTGTATTGGTTGCAGTGCGTGATGTGTTGCGCAAGTACAAGATTGCGCCTTATGACGAGGTAAACAATACGGGAATTATACGCTATCTTGATGTGCGTCGTAGTAAGGCTAATGGCGAGATAATGGTTATTTTGGTCAGCCGGGTTAAGGATTTCCCACAAATGATGGGTGTTGCAGCTGAGATTAGCCAGATTCCTAAGGTTTCAGGTTTAGTCTTGAACTATAATCCTAAGAAGACCAATGTGATTTTGGGTAAAAAGGATTACCTAGTTTTCGGTAATGACCAGATTACTGATCAAATTGGTGATTTAAAGTTTAGAATCTCACCTCAAAGTTTCTTCCAGATTAATTCGCTGCAAACACCGCGCTTGTATGATTTAGCGATTAAGCAAGCAGATTTAGGTTCGGATGATGTAGTAATTGATGCATATTCGGGAATTGGAACGATTGGTTTGAGTGTAGCTAAGCATGTGAAGGCCGTGCGTGGAATCGAAGTTGTCCGGGATGCGATCAAGGATGCCAAGGACAATGCCGAGCTAAATGGTATTGAAAACGCAAAGTATTACTTAGGCAAGGCTGAAGAAATAATGCCGCGTTGGGCTAAAAAGGGTATGAAGACCGATGTGGTTTTTGTTGATCCACCGAGAAAAGGGTTGACACCTGAATTTATTAATGCGACAGTTAAGACTGGACCTAAGAAGGTCGTTTATATTTCGTGCAATCCTGCAACAATGATTCGCGACTTGCTTTTGTTCCAAGAACAAGGTTATGAATTTAAGCGAATCGATCCTGTTGATATGTTCCCACAAACGCCACATGTAGAGGCTGTGACTGTTTTGACAAAGAAGAAGTAAATATGATTATTAAACCATTAATTAGTGAAGACGAAGCAAAACAAACAAGTAAGCTTTTCCAAACAACTTGGCAAGAGACGTATAAAGGCGTGCTACCAGATGTATTTTTGGATAATATTCCGGCTACTGCTTGGGTAAAACGACTCAATGAGAGTGGTCGTCATAATTTAGTTTTTAAAGACGATAATAACGAGGTTCAAGCAGCCGTTAGCTATGGTCGTCCACGTGACACTAGAATGCTTGGCTGCGGTGAGTTGATGGCATTATATGTTAAACCTGATTTTCAAGGCTACAATGTAGGTAAGACCTTGCTAAATGCCGCAGAAAATGAACTGAAGAAGATGGGTTATGGCAAGATTTACTTGTGGTGTCTGGCTGAAGATAAAGATGCACAAGAATTCTTTAAGCACTTTGGCTGGCGTAATATTGCTACCCAACGTTTTATTGAAATTGCTGGCAAAGAATATAAGTATTTGCTGTTCCAGAAAAATTTACATAGTTAATGAAGCCGAAAGGCTTTATTTTTTTGCTTTTTTTTAAAAAAGGTCTTGCGTTATCTTCTCACTTTGGTATACTAGTATCTGTTCGGCTATGGAGGATTACCCAAGTGGCTTAAGGGGACGGTTTTGAAAACCGTTAGGCGGTTATGCCGCGCGTGGGTTCAAATCCCACATCCTCCTCTAGTTTGGTCCATTGGAGCAGTGGTTTATCTCGCCTCCCTGTCACGGAGGAGATCATGGGTTCAAATCCCATATGGACCGTTGATGGCGGAATTGGTGAAGGGGTTAACACACTGGTTTGTGGATCCAGCATGCGTGGGTTCGATTCCCACATTCCGCCCCATAATGGAGGATTAGCTCAGCTGGGAGAGCATCTGCCTTACAAGCAGGAGGTCACAGGTTCGAGCCCTGTATCCTCCATATTTTTTTACTCAAAAGCGTTAGAAATTTTTGTCTAACGCTTTTTACATACCATAGAAAGAAGTTAAGCATGAATAAAAAACAGATTACAATGGTGACGGCAGCCTTGATGCTTGGCAACGTGATGTCGGGGCTAGACGGAACTATTATTAATACCGCTATTCCAGCCATCGTCGCGGCCTTGCACGGAATTCAATTCATGGGTTGGATTGTGGCAATTTTCTTATTAGGAATGTCGATTTCGATTCCGATTTGGACAAAGATCGGAGAGAAAATCACTAACAAACGAGCCTTTGAGCTTTCATTGCTACTCTTTGTTTTGGGATCGGCTCTACAGGGGATAGCGCCAAATATTATTTTCTTTCTGTGCTCTCGCTTTATCATGGGAATCGGTGCAGGTGGTATGGGTTCTTTACCTTATATCATTGCTGGTTATGTGTTTAAAAATATTAAAACGAGAACCAAAGTATTAGGCTATTTAACTGCCAGCTGGAATGGGGCTGCGATCTTAGGGCCACTTGTTGGTGGTTGGTTAATTGATGCTTTCTCTTGGCACTGGGTCTTCTATATCAATATTCCAATTGGCTTAATCGCATTTTTGATTTGTTTAATTTACTACAAACCGGTTACTCCAAAAAAGACACCGGTTTTCGATATCCCTGGTGCTACTTTATTAGTAATCGGACTGCTTTTATTCTTGATGGGCGTGCAACTAGTTGGTTTAACCGCTAGCTGGATCATAATTGGATTGATTATAATTAGTTTAGTCTTCATCGTCTTTTTCTTTATTCGCGAAGGTCATGCAGACAATCCAATTATTCCAATTTCTTTATTTAAAAATAAAGATTTAGATGGCGACTTTTTATTATTTGCCTTTACTTGGGGTGCCTTTTTAGCAGTAAATACCTATATGCCAATGTGGGCTCAGGCATTACTAGGCTTGTCAGCTTTAATTGGTGGGATGACGTTAATTCCAAATTCGATTGTTGAAATTATCGCATCTCAAAGTGTAGCAGCGATTCAGGAGCATATGACAACCTTTAAATTAGTTTTGATTGGAATAGTTGCCATGATTATCTCATCAGCTGGTTTGTTTATTTCTGGCATACATACGCCTGTGCAGATGTTGACCTTTATTGGTGCATTTTCTGGCATTGGGGTTGGCTTTATCTTTGTTGCTTTGCAATTAAAGGTACAACTTGATGCGGGACTAAAGAATATGGCAACGGCCACTTCAACTTCATATTTGATCAGAATTTTAGCTCAAACAGTAATGGCTGCTGTTTATGGCGTAATTATGAATCTGAACTTGGCCAGCGGAGTTCAAACGCACAAGGGAATCACGATGACCATGATGAATAAATTGAGTGATGCGCAAAGTGCCAAGAGTTTGCCGCAAAACTTAGTGCCAACAATGAGAACTATTTTCCACGGCGGTATTAAGGAAATTATGTTGGTTTCATTGATTTTGTTAATTATCGCCTTTGTAATGAATTTCTACTTTAACTTTGGTAAAAAATGCAAGAAATTGCAATAATTTTGAAAATGAAAGCTCGATTTGTGAGCTCTTCTTTTTTAGTTACAGCATAATGTGTTTTTCGGCATAAGTGATTAAATCAGTCAAGCTGGTCTGGTAATTTTGCTTAACCCACCAGACTAACAGCATATAGATTCCACCAGATTGATAGGCTATTGCATAGTCGGGTAGGTGGACATCAGAATGGTAAACTGACATCAGCTTTTTCAAATATTTAGTTTGAAAATTAAGTAATTCTCCTTCAAATCCTGCATCAAGCAGTAATTTCATTAGTTGAGGATTATCTTTGAAGAATTCAAGGTAGGCAGTAAGCTGCTGCTTAAAAGTTCTCAAATTATGTTGATCAATATCAGCGATAAAATTATGGTATTGATTAAATAAAAATTGCGCAATGACTTCATCTTTTTGGTCATAATTGCGATAAAAGGAAGTACGAGATACCTTAGCCTTACGGGTGATTTCTGCAATAGAGATCTCCGTATAAGGCTTTTTTTGTAGTAATTTGAATAATGCATGTTCAATTTGTTGCTGCGTATGCAGACTCTTCATATTCATCAAGATCATCCCCAAATGTAAAATGTTTGACAACTGATACCGCTTACATTATATTATAAGCGTAAATAGTTACAAGTGTAACGATTATTGAAAGAAGTGTCAATTATGCATTATAGTAATGGCAATTATGAAGCCTTTGTTAAGGCTGATAAACCTAAAGATGTTGATCAAAAATCTGCTTATATTGTTGGTAGTGGCTTGGCTGCATTAGCTACTGCTGTCTTTTTAATTCGTGATGGCCAAATGAAGGGCGAGAAAATTCACATTTTTGAAGAATTAGGTCTGCCTGGTGGCTCAATGGATGGGATCTATAATAAAGAAAAGGAAAGTTACATCATTCGTGGCGGTCGTGAAATGGAGCCGCACTTTGAATGTTTGTGGGATTTATTTAGATCAATCCCTTCGCCTGACCATGAAGGTGAATCTATTTTGGATTCCTTCTATCGTTTAAATAGAAAAGATCCAAGTTATGCTAAAACTAGAGTAATTGTAAATCGTGGTCAAGCTTTGCCGACTGATGGGCAACTTCTTTTGACACCAAAGGCAGTGAAGGAAATTGTTGATCTTTGTTTAACTCCCGAAAAAGACTTGCAAAATAAGAAGATTAATGAAGTCTTCACTAAGGAATTCTTTGAATCTAACTTCTGGTTATATTGGTCAACAATGTTTGCTTTTGAACCATGGGCAAGTGCGATGGAGATGCGCCGCTACTTGATGCGGTTCGTTCAACACGTAGCTACATTAAAGAACTTGTCATCATTGCGTTTTACCAAGTATAACCAATATGAATCATTTATTTTGTCTGGATTGAATAGAGCTTGAGCAAAATCTTTGGTAAAATCATTCATGAAGGAGTTCTTCTTTCTGTATGTGTTTTTTGTTCAAACCAATCATACGAGAAAGGAACTCCTTTTTCTAATGTTTAAAGAAATAAGTTTAAGGAATCATTCATCCTTACACAAACTATTTTACAGTCTCTAAAAACAGTATCTTTCAACTATAATTACTAAAAGATACTGTTTCTTTATAAAAAAAACTATTCCATCATAGCAACCAATGTAATTAATGCTGCATCGTAATAATTCGTATCAGTCAAACGATTAGTAAAAA
>NZ_PCYU01000109.1:0-268 GCF_002553775.1 Lactobacillus sp. UMNPBX16 | reverse complement strand
AAGTACGCCGTCATGAGTAGTTGCAGTTCACCCTTGAGGCTGATTCAAATGAAGTTGCTTAATGATTTGATCAAACAGTTCACGGTCTTCTGCACAGTCAACAGCAGCTCCTTCTGTGCCTAGAATGCTGCCGCCATGTTCTTGTGACCCCTGAGCCAGATTCATTGAGGTTTGACCACCAAATTAAACTATCACGCCTTCTGGATTTTCCAAGTCGCAGACATTCAGGACATCTTCCAAAGTTAATGGTTCAAAGTAGAATTTATCT
>NZ_PCYU01000108.1:0-294 GCF_002553775.1 Lactobacillus sp. UMNPBX16 | reverse complement strand
CGTCCTGCTATACATTGAAAGAAGAAAATAAAAAAACGATCGTCATCACTCAGGGTATCGGCCATGGACTTGGAATGAGCCAGAATATGGCCGAATCCATGGCGAAAGAGGGAAAAGACTACAAAGAGATTCTGAATTATTTTTTTGAAGGAACTGTCTTAAAAGAAGTTGCGGAAATTTTGAAAGACACAGAATAAGCTTCCTGGTTTCTGGCAAAGATAATGCCAGAGGTGATGAAGATGAACAACAATAAGCGCGCTCCTAAAAAACGTCGGGGAGCAAAAATCGGGCTGG
>NZ_PCYU01000107.1:0-288 GCF_002553775.1 Lactobacillus sp. UMNPBX16 | reverse complement strand
TATAAATATGCATAATTGGCGTGATGAAAATAATGGTCACGATTGAAATGGAAGTTGAAATTCCCACATTTTGCACCATTGACCGAAAGCCTCTTTGATATGCTCCTTCGAAATCTTTTGCGCCGACAGTACGACCAATAATAATTTGATTTCCTTGACATAAGGCTGAAGCCGTTAAAAATACAGATTGTGTACTCGCTGAAACATACGATTTGGTAATCAATACATTAGTTCATAAAGTAGCAACAATCATTGTGAATACCACTTGAGCCCCGTAATAAGAGACTG
>NZ_PCYU01000106.1:0-326 GCF_002553775.1 Lactobacillus sp. UMNPBX16 | reverse complement strand
TTGAAGCCGCTTGTAACGGGCTAAAACGTCGCATGCAATTGTGGTGTATGCATTTCCAATGTGTAACCGCCCTGATGGATAGTAGATTGGTGTGGTTACGTAAAATGTTGGTTTATCTGCCATGTTCAGCTTCCTTTCTCCTTGAATGTGAAATCAAATTTCAATCTCAAAAAATCATTATTTTTAGTATATCATAGTCAGGCCTTAACTTGAGCGAATTCTTGCACCGCATCGTTAACGATCATCGTGGTTTGCGGCGGAACTTGAATCGGTTCCTTGTTGACCGCCGCAATACGAGCGTCCGGACGGCGATACTGCAGTAAGCC
>NZ_PCYU01000105.1:0-298 GCF_002553775.1 Lactobacillus sp. UMNPBX16 | reverse complement strand
ATAGTAAATTCGCACCGCGAAAAATGGGCGAAGTTAATAATCGAAGTGTGCCGGTCACATCGTTAGTTTTCTCATCATTAACGTTATTGATCATTGTCGTTTTAAACTTTATTCTTCCAGCCAAAATTTTTGAAATTATTTCAGACATCTCGACGGTCTGCTTCATCTTTGTCTGGTTGACCTTACTTTGGTGCCATTATAAATATCGGCGGCAAAATCCTGAAGGAACCAGTTTTAAGATGCCGCTTTATCCAATCTCCAACTTTGTAACAATGGCATTCTTTATTGGAATTTTAGG
>NZ_PCYU01000104.1:0-276 GCF_002553775.1 Lactobacillus sp. UMNPBX16 | reverse complement strand
GGATGGTCTTTGATAATTTGAGCATATTCTTTAAAAAAAGCATCAAAGTCGTTTGCCAAACCGGAAGGAACGTAAGTCGCCTTAAAGGGATTATTGTCACATAAAGGCTGTTGCAGGAAGTAGTGGTAGCTGTGAGGATTATCTGGGGTTAAACCAACGTATGCATCGAGGTTAATGCTGGTAAGATTTTCACAGTTAAGATCGCCTTTTAACCTGTTTTGGTAAAGTGTTTCAGTGGTTGAGCCGGCTGCCAACCCTACGACTTTAGCACCGTTC
>NZ_PCYU01000103.1:0-291 GCF_002553775.1 Lactobacillus sp. UMNPBX16 | reverse complement strand
AAAAACATTAGATGCCTTTTCACTACCATTTGTATCTACCATCTTTTAAGGATCCATAGTTTGGATTTCTGAGGTAGTCATCCAGTTCAATTCTTGCTTAAGTGCTTTAGCACCTGACTTGTTTGATTAACATGCAGATAAAGTACTTACTCCTAAAAGTGCTATTACAGTCGTGCCAAATACTTGCTTCAATGTTTTTCTCATTTTTATCTCTCCCATAAGTCAAAAAATTGACAACAAGCTTATGATAATAAAAAAACGCCCTACTCGATCAATTGATCTAATAGGGCG
>NZ_PCYU01000102.1:0-271 GCF_002553775.1 Lactobacillus sp. UMNPBX16 | reverse complement strand
ATGGCCTATGTAGGGATTGCGTGTTCGATCTTAGTTTTAGTCATTGCACTTTATCGTTTTATCAAGCAAGATAATTTTGAGTAAAACAAAACCAGTTTAGTCAATTGGACTAAGCTGGTTTTCTTTAGCTTTTGGGAATTAAAGGAATTTAATTTTAGTCCCAGTTGTGATCTAACCAAAATCTCTTGGCGTTAACCCATGAAACGTAACGACCGTCAACGTCATTATCACCAACACGTCCTTGCTTCTTAGGTGAAAGGTCACCATGTAA
>NZ_PCYU01000101.1:0-303 GCF_002553775.1 Lactobacillus sp. UMNPBX16 | reverse complement strand
CAGTTATCAGCCGTTCAAATGAAGAAGGCCTTGACCAAATCTATGCCGGAATCGTAACTGCCTTAGTAATGGGATTAGGATTCTTTATTTTCTATTTACTGTCATCAGAAATCATTATGAAGGTAATTTCATTTGGAGTTCAAGTCTTCATGATGATGATGGGCGGCGGCTTACAGTAGTCGGAAAACAAATTTTTTAATGGAAGGAGGTTGTGCCGGAAACGGGACGACCTCTTTTTGCTTCGAAGATTTTATTTTATGAGGTGATAAAATGTTTCCTGAAAGATTACGAGCTCTTCGGCAG
>NZ_PCYU01000100.1:0-209 GCF_002553775.1 Lactobacillus sp. UMNPBX16 | reverse complement strand
GTCCTACAGCATTAGAAGGTGCTTTTGCTTTTGGAGCTAATAGCCGGGATGCAGATATTCTTAGTGATTTGGTCAAAAGTGGAATTAAGACGGCAACGACTAGCCTGTATTCTGCGCAAGAAGATGTACCGGTTGTAGGGATGTACGCAATTGTTTTAAATGGACGAAATGAACCAGTTTGTGTGATTCAAAATAAGACTGTTGAGATT